>QMQA01000131.1 GCA_003648845.1 Candidatus Aerophobota bacterium | reverse complement strand
TTTTTTAATCGTTGTGGGGAAGCTGATGAAAGGATTGGCTAAGAGAGGAAGAATAATAACTGTTAGCATTTTAATGACAATTTTAACTTTCCTTGTCTCAATTCATGCATCCAATTTCTCTTCACAGATCACAAATACAACACTGGAATCCGGAACAACCGAGCAGCTCAATTTCACGGTTAATAACACGGATCCTCAACTAAATATTACAGAGGTCAACATAACACTCCCTTCAGGCTTTTCCTTTATCTCTGAATCCAACCAAACCTCTGCTGCAGACACATCCTTTTATACGGTCTCCCCAAACCTAACATGGACAAATACAACCTCTTCAGGATTTATCCAGAACGGTACAGAAGAATATTTTCTGTTCAATGTTTCCGTTCCTTCAGGAACAGGCACATACAATTTCACACTAACCGTAAAATTCACGGATAACTCGATAAACTCTACCAATCTCACAATCACGGTTTTGGATACAATTCCCCCTGCAAATATAATCCCCTCCCCACCAACCCCTGCAAACAATTCGGTTATCAATGCTGATTACTTCGAAATAAACATAACCTTTACTGAGGTGAATCCAGACACATGCATACTCGAACTCAACAACGGAACCCAAGCAAACTACACCATGACCATGCTCGGAAACTATGCCTGCTACTTCAATGCCACGAATCAGAGCGAAGGTACCCGTTATTATTCAGTATACATAAATGATACTTCAGGAAACACAGGCTGGAACGGAACATGGTTTGTAACCTTAGACAGACAATATCCCTTAATCAATCTCCAGTCCCCTGCAAATAACACGGTAATAAATTCAACAAGAACGCCTTCTTTCACATTCAATGTAACAGACAATCTCGCATCTCTATTATCATGCACACTTTACTTGAAGAACGGAACAGCTAATGCATATGGAACCAACTCCTCTGTTTTGAACGATACACCCACAACTATAACGGCTAATACACCCCTCATTAACGGAACATACCTCTGGTGGATAACGTGTTCCGATGGCGCCAACGAAAATCAATCCGAGATACGAAATATAACAATAGATGTAGACGATTTCCCTCCCACAAACATAATCCCCTCCCCACCAACCCCTGCAAACAACTCCTATACAGCCAAAACCTGGATTTTAATAAACATAACATTCTCTGAGGTCAATCCGGATTCATGCCTGCTTGAGTGGAACAACCAAACAAACTATACCATGAATATAAACAAGACCGAAAGGTACTGCTGGTATAATCTAACAAACCTCACGGACGGTATTTATACATATTCTGTTTATGTGAATGACACCTTCGGAAATCTCGGCTGGAACGGAAGTTGGATTGCAATAATCGAAACCACAGCTCCATCCGTAACCATAACCTCCCCGGTAAACAACACGAACATAAGCAGGAGTTATATTAACATAAGCTTCACAGCCACGGATGCTGTTGCCCCTACAATGAACTGTTCAATCTATATAGATGGAAACTATTCCTACAATGCTTCTGTTGCAAACGCAACCCCATACAGCTTAATTCATACAGGTTTAACACCAGGCACCACCCATAACATCACGATCAACTGCTCTGATGCAAATTATACAGCAACAGCCTTTGCAGTATTCGGTGTTTACCCAGACCTTGCAATAGAGTCCATAATCTGGAACTCCACAGGCGTATCCCCGAATGACAATCGCACAACTCAAGGAAGCAAGATAACCATTACAGTTACAGTTAATAACACAGGAGACTTCAATATAAGCAATAATGTAACTCTGGTCCTGAAATGGGATGGATATACAAATAGAGTTATAAACGGAACATATGAAATACCTGCAGAGAGTCTCACTAACGGTTCAAAATACACTGTAATCTTCTATGATGTGATAAACACAAGCTATGTTACATTCGGCTCTCACACAATCACAGCCGAGATTTCAACAAATGAGAGCGAGGCAACAACCTCCAACAACATCCTCAATAACGAAACAATAGTGGGTTACAATATCACGGTTATAAACTCCTATGGCTGGGCTTCGTGGATAAACTCCTCCTATCCAGCAAAGGTTGATCCCAATGAACAGGTATTTTTCAATATTTCGGTGACTTACGCAAACGGTGAGCCAGCAACAGATCTGAACATATCACTGAACTTCGAGATTTCCGAAACCTCTCCAAGCTCAGGAAGAACCTACACACTCTCCGCTACAGGCAACTCCTCAGGTTATTACTGGTTTAACCTAACAGCCCCAAATCTGGCAAATGGTTTCATCCAGCCAGGAATATATACACTCAAACTGAACATCACAAAGAACAACTACACAGGAATATCAAGCTTAACCTTCAACCTAACAGCCCCAAGACTGGGTTCAAATCCCATAGGCCTTTACGACCTTGATCTTCAGGGTGGTTCAAGCGCATATCAAATAGTCAATATCACAATATCCAATACAGGAAACAAACCCGCAAGCAATATCGAGATAAAATACTGGACAGATTCAAACTCTGGTGTGACCATTTCTCTCATATCATGGGGTCACTGCTGGAACATAACCTCACTTGGTGCTGGAAAAAGCAACTCAACAGCATGCATAGGTATAAAGGTTGAAGCAACATCCACAGGAACTAAACATTTCTATATAAATGTCACAGGAAGGGATGCAGACAGCAGGCTCTACTATAACTATGCTGACTACACCTTCACGGTCCTTGATTCAGGAAACCAATCAACCACACAAACCACAGATCAGACAAGCACAAACCAACCCTCCTCATCATTTTCACCTTATGCAATTGAAATAACCGATTATCCCTCAGAGCTTATTGCACACCCAGGTGAATGGGTTTTGGCAAAAGTAAAGGTAAAGAATACAGGAAATTTGAGTCTCACAGCAAAAGCAACCGTTGTGGTTCCATATATTGAAAGCTTTACTGTTACACCTGAAGAGAAAACCCTTGCTATCGGAGAAGAAACAGAATTCACCATAAACATGTCAATACAATCAGATATAGAGGTTGGTAATTATATAGGAACATTCAAAGCATACAAGAAAGGAAATGAGGATATAAGTGACGAAAAGGCCTTCACCCTCAAGATTATACCCACGGATGAAACAATAGAGGAGATAAACAGTACACTCTTAAATTATTTTGAAGAATTTGAGTCACTGAAATCACTTCTTGAATCTTTAAAATCCGAAAAGGAGTTTGAAAACAACACAAATATCACAAAGGCGAAGAGTTTGATAACAGAGATAGAGGATTTGCTGAAAAAAGCAAACGTTTCTCTTACGAACAAGGACTATGTTACCGCACAATCCCTGATTTCCCTGATAGGGGATAAACTTAATGCAACAAAGGAACTTCTGAAACCCTTTCAAAAAATCAAAGGAGGCACAACTGTAAAAGGAACCTCTGAATGGTTAATATGGACACTCATAATCTTTATAGCAATAATTGTGATATTTTTCGTTTATTATATATTCCTCTCCCATAAAGGATATCATCCAAAATACGGATACAAACCGGTAAAAGACAGTTCTGAACTTATAAAAAGATTCACAACAAGAATGAAATCCCTGAGAATTACAAGAAAAGGAGCATCGAAGTCCGATAAAGAAAACATACCTTCAGGACCGCTGGCTTATACAGGAGACTACGTGAAACACAGATCTTTGGAATACTCCTACACCAAAAACTTCAAGGAAAGAATAAAGAAATTTTTCAAAAGGGAAAAACAGAAAAAACTGTGGGAGTTCTCATCCTTCTAAAACAAAGTGATCCTCCATGAAAATCTCATTAGAAAACTGGAAATATGTAATTTCGTTGGCCATTCCTGTAGCTCTCTTACTTTTTTCGATCTTTATACTTGTAAACCATTATATATCCACAGGTGACTGGTTTGAAAGATCAATAGAATTAAAGGGAGGAATGTTAATAACCATAAACACCCCAACACCTCCAGATATAAAAAGAATAGAAACCGTTCTCGGTGAGGAAGGCAATGTTTTAATAAGAGAACTTCGAAGCCTTTCTGGCCATACGATTCTGATAGAAACAGAACACAATAAAAATGCAACCCAGATCATAGAAAGGATTAAAACCATAGGAATTGATGTGAGTGATTTTTCAATAGAAACCATAGGTCCATCTTTAGGAGAATCCTTCTGGCGCCAGGCACAAATAAGCATAAGCATAGCATTTATTTTCATGGGATTGATAGTTTTTTTCATCTTCCGCACGTTTGTTCCCTCATTTGCTGTCATGCTTGCAGCTATATCCGATATCATAGGTACCCTTGCTTTCATGCAGATTTTGAGCATACCCATGTCTCTGGCCAGCTTTGCGGCAATACTAATGCTCATAGGTTATTCCATAGACACAGATATACTCCTTACCACAAGAGTTCTAAAAGAGGAAATGGAAATAGATGAGAGAGTAAAATCCGCATTTAAGACCGGTATAACAATGACAGGAACAACTCTTGCAGCACTGACCGCAGTGATCTTACTCTCTTCTTCGAGAATCCTAATCCAGATAGCTTCGGTTCTTATCATCGGTCTTGTAATAGATCTGATCAATACCTGGCTTCAAAACGCAACAATAATCAAACTCTATGTGAAAAGGAGGTCATAATATGCTCAACTACTGGCGTGTTGTCATACTCGCAACAATAGTATTCGGTTCGATTCTCGCAATAGGCATGAAAGCATATCCCTATGGCAGAAACGGTGTTGAGATAGCCTATATTGCAAAGGATTCTCCAGCAAGGGGTGTTCTGGAACAGGGAATGATAATAACACAACTCAATGATAAACAAGTAAAGAATGTGGAATCCTGGAATAAAATGATTTCAAATATATCAGGAAACATCACATTGATAGCGAACGGAAAAAGATATACATTAAATGTAAATGAGAGTTTAGGAATATATGT
>QMQA01000130.1 GCA_003648845.1 Candidatus Aerophobota bacterium | reverse complement strand
CGGAGCAAAGAAAGGCCTTTTTTTGGGAATAAAAAGGATATCAAAATGTCATCCTTTTCATCCTGGAGGATATGACCCTTTGAGATAAAGGTATAAATTATGGAAAAAAATCTTATTCTGGCTATTGTTCTTTCAATAACGGTTCTTATGATTTACAACCTTTTCTTTATGCCTAACCCCCCCCTGGAAGAAGAGGTATCAGAAGCTCCCCTGACAAAAGAAGAGATAAAGCAAATAGAGAAACCCTTAGCTGGAGAAATAAGGCCGGTCACTCTGGAAAATGCCAATTTAATCCTGACCATAAATACCGGGCAAGCTACAATTAACTCATGGTATCTGAAAGATAAAAAAACCGAACTTTTAGCAAAAGATGAGGTTTTTAAGTTTTATTTAAAACTTCCCGGAGATGAGGTATTTGACTTTTTGGAAAAAAATTTCGAGATTAAGGAAAAGGATGATAAACACCTTGTACTTTTCTTGGAAGATGAAAAAAAGAAAATCAGGATAACCGCCACTTTTCAGCTGTCACAGCAAGGATACCATATATTTTACAATCTTTCTGTCAGCGCCCCCTCGGGTACTCGTTACTTTGTCATATTCCCCACAACAATTGGGAAGAAAGCTGGTGATGAGGAAAGATTGGCTTTCTGGGAATCCAAGCTTTATAAAGAAAAAGAGGAGGGAACTAAACCTGAATATGACAGCAGAGTAAAATGGCTTGGAATCCGTGAAAAAAATTTCCTGGCAGTCATGGTCCCTTTAAATCGGGTTGAAAAAGGCGCTTTTAAGATTGATTCCTGGGACTCCTGGGGATTTATCACCACAGAACAAAGAACAAGCTGGGTGATTTACGCTGGTCCTCAGAGTTACCCTCAACTTAGGCTGGTTAACAACTTGATAAAGGAGAGCATCGGGAAAGACTATCACCTGACTGATGCGCTTAAAATAGGAGTCTGGGGATATCTTTCTGTTGGAATTACCAGACTCCTTATTTTCTTTTACAGTTTCACCCATAGTTACGGAATAGCCATTATTCTTCTTACTCTGTTAATATATGGAGCACTTTCTCCCCTTACCTTTAAGCAATTTGAGTCCATGCAAAAAATGCAACTAATTCAGCCAGAACTTAGAAAAATACAAAAAAAATTCAAGGGTGACCCTAAAAAATTGCAGATTGAAATGATGAAAGTCTACAGCAAATACAAGATTAATCCCATGTCAGGATGTTTGCCCATGTTTATTCAACTGCCTATAATCTTTATCCTTTATAGATCTCTGCTTGGTTTTCCTTTTGCTGAAAATCCTTCTTTTCTCTGGATTAAAAATTTGGGGAAACCTGATATTCCTCTCCTTTTAGCCCTCGCAGGATGTATGTTTCTCCAGCAGAGAATATCTCAAAGACTTCAGAGGAGCAAAGAACAGGAAGGAATTACAAAAATCATGCAGTTTTTTCCTTTCTTTCTGATATTTATCCTCTGGTCGCTTCCTTCTGGAGTTATGCTTTACTGGTTTACCTCCACTTTAATCTCTACAGTTCAGCAGTTTTTTATAAGCAAAAAAGCTGTCAGTGTATAAAAAGATTTAGAGCATGATATCAGAAGACACTATAGTTGCCATTTCTACCCCTATAGGTTCCTCAGGAATAGGGATCGTCAGAATGAGTGGAGATAAAGCTTTCGTCATAGCCAGAAAAATATTTTCTCCCTCCTCTCGCACCAAGGTATCCTGGACCTCCTCGTTCAAAATGTACCACGGGTGGATACTTGATCCTGAAACAAAAGAACCAGTTGACGAAGTTATCTTGAGTTTAATGAGAGCACCTCGAACCTACACCCGTGAGGATGTGGTGGAGATAAACTGTCACGGAGGACTTGTACCTTTGCGGAAGATTCTGGAAATCTGTCTAAGAGAGGGAGCACGTCTTGCTGAACCAGGCGAGTTTACCAAAAGAGCCTTTTTAAATGGAAGAATTGATCTGTCTCAAGCAGAAAGTGTACTTGAGATTGTCCAGGCTAAAACTGAAAAAACCCTTAATCTTGCTATAAAATCCCTGAGAGGAGAACTGTCAAATCATATCCTGTCAATAAGAGAGGAGATGATTGATATCCTTTCAATTCTTGAGGCAGAGATAGATTTCGCAGAAGAAGAAATAGAAATACTGCCCGAAAAGGAAAAAGAAAAGTATCTTGATAATTTAATCCAGAAATTGGAAAATCTCCTGGATAGAGCAAAAACCAGTCAGGTTTACCGTGAAGGAATTAAAGCTGTAATTGCGGGAAAAACCAATGTAGGAAAATCAAGTCTTTTAAACACGCTCCTGGAAAGAGAAAGAGCTATTGTATCTCACATTCCAGGAACTACAAGAGATACCATTGAAGAAACTATTAATATAAAAGGCTTTCCAGTATGCATAATAGATACTGCTGGGCTTGGGATTGCAAAAAACCCTCTGGACGAGGAAGGTGCAAAGAGGACTCGCAACTCCCTCAAGATGGCAGATATTATCCTCCGTATGGGGGATGGTTCATCTTCCCTGGAAAAAGAAGATGAAAAAGTTTTTGCCACAGTGAAAGAGCTGAAAAAGCAAACATTACTGATAATAAATAAAATAGACTTGCCTCAAAGGATTAACAAAAATAAGTTAAGAGAAATATTTCCCCACCTTCACCCCGTAGAAATTTCAGCAACCCAGGGAAGTGGTCTTGGTAGATTGAAAACGGAAATAGCTAATCTTATATTAAAAAAGATAACCCCTACCTCCGAAGATCTTATGATCAATATGAGGCAGAAAAACTGCCTGGAGAAAACAAAAAAATGTCTGATAAGAGCAAAGGAAGGTTTAGAAAATAACCTCTCCGTGGAATTTCTGGCTCTGGAGATGAGAGAGGGAATTGAACATCTGGATGAGTTAACCGGTCGATCCCTGGGAGAAGAAGTGTTAAATCGCATCTTCTCACGCTTTTGTATAGGTAAATAATAATAGGATAAAATGCCCGAACTTATTTTAATCACCGGAGGAGCAAGAAGCGGTAAAAGCAGATTTGCTACGGAGCTTGCCTTAGGTTTTTCATCACAGGTAGTATTCGTAGCTACAGCATCCTGTTATTCTGATCCGGAGATGGAAAAAAGAATTAATCTCCATCGCAAATCCCGCCCCTCTCACTGGGAAACCATAGAGGAAGAAAAAGATGTGGCCTCTGTTCTTTCTAAAATTAACTCATCTCAAAAGGTGGTTATAATTGACTGTCTTACTCTTTTGGTCTCCAACCTTCTGCTGGAAAAAAAAGGAGAAAAAGAAATATTAGACCAGGTTAAAGCCATAGCTGATAAGGGTAGAAAACTTAACCGGGCTACTATTGTAGTGTCCAATGAAGTAGGATGGGGAGTTGTTCCTGCAACAAAACTTGGGAGAGAATTCAGAGATATTGCTGGAGTAGCAAATCAGATTATTGCCAGAGAAGCCAACCAGGTGTGGCTTATTGTCTGTGGGATTCCCTACAAATTAAAAGAAGAGAAAATATGAAAAAGGCAATAAACTCCTCCCTGAGAGAAAAAACAGCTTTAAAATGGCCTGCTCTTTTCCGATATTTTCTGGTAGCACTGCAACTTCTAACTGTTATTCCTCTTAACTTGAAAAAGGAGCTAAAACCAGAGGATGAAGATATAGCAAATTCTACTTTATTTTTCCCCCTGGTAGGACTTATTATCGGAGGCCTGCTTTTTTTTATCTACTTTATCTTTAATAATTTTTTTTCTCCAGAAATTACATCAATTTTCATTCTGGGAGGATGGATATACCTTACCGGAGCCTTACATCTTGATGGTCTGGCAGATACCATTGATGGGCTAAGTGGGGGGAAAGACAAAGAGGAAATGCTAAATATAATGAGAGACACCCATATAGGAGCAAAAGGAACTGCTGGTGTGGTGTTTTTAATGTTGATTAAACTTTTTTTAATCATCAAGACAATCTCTTATCCAGATCTACACTCCTTAATCTATGCTCCAGTAGTCAGCAGATGGGCTATGGTGGTAGGAGCCTATACCATTCCCTATGTCAGAGAAAAAGGAATGGGGAAATTCTCTTTATTTATCAGTTATCCCCACATTATTGGTGCAACTTTGATAACAATTGGTGTAGGAGTTTTCTTGCTGGGTTTATTTTCTCTAATTATATTCACAGGTGTTGGAGGGTTTTTTCTTATATTCTCTTTTTACCTGAAAAAGAAAATAAGAGGATTTACAGGGGATACACTGGGAGCTCTTTGTGAGATGGAAGAAGTAGTGGCTCTTTTAATCGCATCTTTTGGCTAAGCATTCACAAGAGATAGGGTGAGCAAAAATAAAATTTAGCAAACCCAAGTATCTAAAAAAGATTTTTTCGGAAAACAGGAATTTTTAATTTGACTAATATAAGAAAGTCGGTATAATTACGCATAAGTTTGTTCTTATGTTGTTAAGAGGTACTGTCGAAAGGATTAGATTGGGTCGAAAGGATTAGATTAGATAGAAAAAAGAAAATAAAGGAAAAGGAGGAGAATAGTGAGAAAAGCATTGCTGGTAATAGCTGCAGGGATAATGCTGGTTGCGGGAATGGCAGTAGTTTCAACGGCTGAGGTTAAAAACCCGGATACTCTGATTGTAGCAGATATTGGAACAGTTGACTCTCTCGATCCTGCCTGGGCATACGATACAGCAAGTGGAGCTCGCATCTTCAACATCTACGAAACCCTGATAACCTTTAAGGGAGAAAGTACCGATGAGTTTGTACCTCTTTTGGCAACGAAAGTGCCCACGGTTGAAAATGGACTAATATCTCCTGATGGTCTCAACTACACCTTTCCCATAAGAAAGGGTGTAAAGTTCCACAACGGAGAACCTCTTACCCCAGAGGATGTGGAATACTCCTTTGAAAGGGCTATGGTTCAGGATAGAGATGGGGGTCCTGTGTGGATG
>QMQA01000129.1 GCA_003648845.1 Candidatus Aerophobota bacterium | reverse complement strand
CAAAGGATGTGGTTTTTGTGTGGAGTTTTGCCCGCAAAATCTTATCTATCTTGACTCAAATTTTAACCGTCGGGGATACCACCCTGCGATTTTTAAGAAAGAAGGGGAGAAAATTTGCACAGGTTGCGGTATATGTGCCCTTGTTTGCCCTGATACAGCAATAACAGTCTACAGGAAAAAGAAAAAATGATTCACTACTTAGAGGGAACTTTAAAGGAAAAAAGCCCCTCTTATATTATCCTGGAGGTAAATGGAACAGGATACAGGATAAATATCCCCTTTTCCATCTTTGAGCATCTCCCTTCAGAAGGAAAAAAGGTAAAAATATACACTTACCTGCATATCAAGGAAAACGGGATAGCACTTTATGGCTTTTTAAAGCCAGAAGAAAGAGATTTTTTCCTCAATTTAATCTCCCTTTCCAAAATAGGACCCCGTTCAGCTTTAAGAATGTTTTCCAGAGCCTCCCCTCTGGAGTTCAAAAAAGCCGTTATGGAGAAAAATTTAACCTGGCTTGTTCAAACTCCAGGAATTGGAAAAAAAACAGCCCAGAGACTCATCCTGGAACTGGGAGAGATTGCAGGAGAGAGGTTGCCCTCTCTGGAAGAAGAAGGAAACATCCAGGACGGAATAGCCGCTCTCTGCTCCCTCGGTTATACAAGGTCCCAGGCTAAAGAGGCGATTAAAAAAGCTCTTGAGAAAAATAGCAGGATAAAAGAAAACTTAACTTCTCTGGTTAAGGAGGCATTAAAGTATGTATAGGGGAAAAAGGGCACTAACCACCCCTCAATTTCAAAAAGAAGATGGACGTTTTGAAAACACCCTTCGCCCTTTAAAAATGGATGAGTTTGTGGGACAATCCAAGGTGAAACAAAAACTGGAGATATTTATAAAAGCCGCTCTTGAAAGAGGCGATCCTCTGGATCATACTCTTCTTTATGGACCCCCGGGGCTGGGCAAAACCACTCTTGCCCATATAATTGCTCACGAAATGGGGAAAAATATTTATTCGACCAGTGGCTCAGCCATTGACCGACCCGGGGAACTTGCCAAAATTCTAACCAATACCCAGCTTCAAAATGGGGACATTCTGTTTATAGACGAGATCCACCGTCTGCACCCCCAGGTGGAAGAGGTTCTTTACTCGGCCATGGAGGATTTTAAAGTGGATATAATTCTTGGGAAAGGGGCAAGCACTCGCTCGGTGAAAATTCCTCTTTCCCGCTTTACCCTTATAGGAGCAACAACAAGAGCCGGTCTTCTCACCTCACCCCTGCGGAACAGATTTGGAGTAATAAGTCACCTTGATTTTTACAACGAAGATGAGCTTTTTGCCATTGTTATCCGTTCATCACATATTCTGGGCGTTAAAATAGAGGAGGAGGGAGCAAGGGAAATAGCCAGAAGGTCAAGAGGGACACCTCGAGTTGCCAACAGAATCCTGCGACGCGTAAGAGATTATGCCCAGATAAAGGGAGAGGGAATTATAACCAGGGAGATTGCCCAAAAGGCTTTAACCATTCTGGAAATCGATGAAAAGGGCCTTGACGTAATGGACAGAAAGATTCTTCAAGCAATACTTTATAAATTTGGCGGAGGGCCGGTAGGAATTAAAACCCTGGCTATGGCTGTAAATGAGGAGCCGGATACAATAGAGGAGGTATACGAACCTTACCTTCTCAGAGAAGGACTGATAAACCGCACTCCCAGAGGAAGAGTTGCCACTACCCTTCTTTATGAATACTTAAACAAAACTCCTCCCTCTTCCCTGCAACAAACCCTTCCCTTTTAAAAGATATCCTCCAGGGAATCCCTTGAAAAATCCTTTCTCCTGTGGTAAAGCTTTTTAACAAGAGGGATAACTACAAGCAACGTCCCATAACTCAAAACTGCCATAGATGCTGCCAGGATTAAAGTTCCCACCAGTAAAGATTTACTTATCTTAAGAAGCTGCTCTATATTTAATATTTTCCAGGAAAAAACTATAGGTGTTGTTCTCAGAATAAAATTGCCCAGATAGGTTCCCCAGAGCATAAAAAACGGAGAAGTGAAGGGATTGGAAATAAAGGTTCCCAGAAAAGCAGTAAGCCTGTTTGCCTTAAAGAGAACGGCCGTTGGTAGAGAAAAAAGGATAGCCAATCCAAAAGTAGGAAGTACTCCCCAGAAAACACCAATAGCAAAGCCCCTTGCCAGTCTTTCCGGGGAATCATTGGCCAGCAATGCCTTCTTAAGTAATATCTTTATCTTTAGCCAGTAATTTTTCCTGTGTACAGGTCTTTTCTTACTCATAACCGGTCCTGAGATTATATTTTAATATATTATCCGGGAAAAACAAGCCCTTCTGCTTGACTTTTAGGCCCACTCTCTTTATAATCACAATATACAGAAGGTAAAAAGAAAATGACGTTTCAGGAAATTATACTGAATTTTCATCAGTTCTGGCAACGACAGGGTTGCCTTCTCTGGCAACCTTACGATGTGGAAAAAGGTGCTGGAACTTTCAATCCAGCAACCTTCCTGAGGGTGCTTGATCCTGAGCCATGGAAAGTTGCATATGTAGAGCCATCCAGGCGGCCAACCGATGGTCGCTATGGACAGAATCCAAATCGGCTGCGTCTGCATTATCAGTATCAGGTTATCATAAAACCTCCTCCTGATAATATTCAGCAGATTTATCTGGAAAGCCTGAGCAAGGTGGGGATTAATCCCCTGGGGCATGATATTAAATTTCTCGAAGATGACTGGGAATCCCCAACTCTGGGAGCGTGGGGTCTTGGCTGGGAAGTCAGACTGGATGGCATGGAAATAACCCAGTTCACCTATTTCCAGCAGGTAGGTGGCATTGACCTGAATCCTGTTTCCGTAGAGCTAACCTATGGGCTGGAGAGAATTGCTATGTGTATTCAGGGAGTGGATAACGTATTTGATATAGCCTGGGACTCACAGGTAAAATATAAAGATATACACCTTGAAAGCGAGATTCAATACTCCAGATACAACTTTGAGCTTATAGATGTAATGCAGCAAACAAAACTTTTTAAAATGTACGAGGAGGAAGCTAAGAAACTTATAGATAAGGGGCTTTTCCTGCCGGCTTATGATTATGTGCTCAAATGCTCTCATACCTTTAACCTGCTGGATGCAAGGGGAGCCCTTGGAGTATCTGAAAGAGAAAGGTACATAAAAAGGGTAAGAGAGCTTGCTAAGGGATGTGCAATAGCCTATCTTGAGCGGTGGAAGAAAAATTCCAGAAAAAACCCTGGTTCATAATTTAGAGGACCTTATGAAGACTGCAGCTATTCTTGAGATCGGAGTGGAAGATTTGCCTGCCGGAATGGTAAGGTCTGCTCTGGAGCAAATTCAGAAATTGAGCATGAGCCTTCTGAAAAACTACAGGATAGAATTTGAAAATTTATCAAGCTGGGGTAGTTCCCGAAGGCTCGTTCTTTACATAGAGGGTATAAGTCCTGTCCAGAAAGATGCTGTAGAAAAAGAGATTGGTCCACCAAAAAATGTAATCTACGACTCTCAGGGGAACCTGACTGTAGCTGGAGAAAGATACCTCAAGGCAAAAAAAATAAGCGAGAAAGACCTTGGAATACAAACTCTGGAAAAAGGAGACTATGTGTACATAAAAAGATATACCAGGGGAGAAAAGACCATCAATGTTCTTCCTGTTCTGTTTCAGGAACTTATAAGGAGCATTCGTTTCTCCAGATCAATGAGATGGGGGGAGGCTAATTTTTACTTTGGACGTCCCCTCCGCTACATTTTATCCATTTTAGGAAAACAGGTTGTTGAGTTTGAAATTGCCAAGGTTAAATCAGGAAGAAAAACCAGGGGTCACAGATACCTTTGTCCAGACTGGATTGAAGTTCCCGATGTTGAAAGTTACCGGGAACTGCTCCGCAGAGCAAAGGTTATCCTCGACCCGGAGGAAAGAAAGGCAAAAATCACAAGGCAGATTAAAAAAGTTATCTCTGAACTTCAGGCAAAAGGATACAAAGCTCAGCCAGTTAAGGACGAGGAGCTTCTGGATGAGCTTAGCTACCTTGTGGAATACCCAACTGTATTCTGCGGAGAATTCGACTCCCGGTACCTCAGCTTGCCTTTTTTTATCCTGGAGGCTTGTCTGCGGGACTATCAAAAACATTTCACAGTCAGCGACGGGAAAAAAGTTTTACCTTTTTTTATCGGAGTAAGGGATGGCACAAGGTATAATCTACAGGAAATAGTTGAGGGCAACAGAAGAGTCCTTCATGCCCGTTTGAATGATGCGCAGTTTTTTTACCAGGAAGATAAAAAAATTCCCCTTGAAAAAAGAGTGCCTGATTTAAAGGGAGTCATTGTGCAGGAAAAACTGGGAAGCTACTATGAGAAGACAAAAAGGCTGGTTAAACTCAGTGAAAAAATCTGCTCGGAACTTAAAATCCAAAAGGAGATAAAAGAAAGGGTAAAAAGAGCTGCCTATCTTTGTAAGGCTGATCTTCTGACCACCACAGCAAAGGAGTTTCCCGAACTGCAGGGAATCCTGGGAAAGGAGTATGCCCTCTGTTCCGGAGAAGACCCTCTGGTTGCCCGGGCCATAGAGGAGCACAAAAAACCCCGTTTTCCTGGGGACACACTCCCCCAGAGCTTAGAGGGTGCCATCCTGTCAATTGTTGATAAAATAGATACATTAAGCGGAGCATTCTGGGCAGGCTTTATCCCTTCAGGATCTGAGGACCCCTGGGGACTACGCAGGGATGCTCAGGGACTTGTAGAGATAATTCTTGATAAAAAGATCAACATCCAGCTAATGTGGCTTATAAATGAAAGTATGGCTCTTTACGGAAACAGAAGATACGATGCAAAAAAGAAACTGGGCGAATTTTTAGAAGGCAGAATAACTACTCTTTTGCGAGATGAAGGGGTAAGCCATGACAGAATCAATGCCGTTATGAGGGTGGATAAAGATAATCT
>QMQA01000128.1 GCA_003648845.1 Candidatus Aerophobota bacterium | reverse complement strand
GCTGACAGCTACGGGATTCCCGGCGTAACTTTTGATGGCAATGATGTTCTTCTTGTTTATCAGCAGGTTAAAAAAGCTGCCCAATTTGCCAGAGAGGGAGGTGGCCCAACCCTCCTTGTGGCTGAAACCTATCGCTGGAAAGGACATTCCCGTTCTGATGCGGAAAGGTACAGAACTAAGGAAGAGGTTGCAAGCTGGAGAAAAAGATGTCCTATAACCAGGTTTAAAAGATTTTTAAAAGAAAATAAAGTAGCCTCTGATGAGGAATTTGCCAGGATAGAAAAGGAAGTAGAAAGGTCAATTGAAGAGGCAGTGGAATTTGCCCAGAAAAGCCCTTTTCCTCCCTGTAGCAGTTTGGAGAAACATGTTTATGCCCCCTGATCTAAAAAGGAAAGAAAATGGCCTATATAGAGCTAACCTATCGTGAAGCTTTGCGCAGAGCTTTAAGAGAAGAGCTTAAAAGAGATGAGGATGTTTATCTTCTGGGAGAAGATATTGGTGTGTATGGGGGAGCTTTTGGCGTTACCCAGGGTCTTCTGGAGGAATTTGGACCGAAGAGAATAAAAGATACACCTCTCTCAGAAGCTGCCATTATTGGAGTAGCAATAGGATCAGCCCTTACAGGAATGCGGCCAGTTGCAGAAATTATGTTTATGGATTTTATCACCATTGGCATGGACCAGCTTGTTAACCAGGCTGCCAAGATTCACTATATGTATGGGGGCAAAGCAAAGGTGCCCATGGTTTTAAGAACTCCAGCCGGGTCAGGAACAGGAGCTGCTGCCCAGCATTCCCAATCCCTGGAAGCCCTTTTGTGTCACATCCCTGGACTTAAAGTTGTTATGCCTTCTACTGCTTACGATGCACTGGGACTACTTAAATCATCAATTAGAGATAACAATCCTGTAATGTTTATAGAACATAAGCTCCTTTATTCTCAAAAGGCGAGGGTTCCGGAGGAAGAGTATCTTATTCCCCTGGGAAAAGCTGATGTGAAAAGAGAAGGGAAAGATATAACTGTTGTTGCTCTGTCTGTAATGGTTCCAAGAGTTCTGGAGGTTGCAGAAAAAATTGTCAGAGAAGGGATTCGGGTGGAAGTGGTTGATCCGCGGACTCTTGTTCCCTTTGATCTTGAGTGTATTGTTGAGTCGGTAAAAAAGACCCATAGGTTGCTCATTGTACATGAGGCCTGCAGGAGAGGAGGATTTGGGGCAGAGATCTTATCCCGGGTTGAGGAAAGTGATGCTTTTGATTTTCTGGATACCCCCATAAGGATACTTGCCGGCAAAGATGTTCCCATCCCTTACTCACCCAATCTGGAGAAAGCCGCAGTTCCTCAACTGGAGGATATAGAAAGAGCCATTCGTGAGATGCTTGCTTAGCTTTCTTTTTCAACGGGCCTTGAAAAATTGGCAAGGGAGGCTGGCCTGGTAGGAGAGGGATGCAGAATCTTCTTGTGGAGCATGGCAAAAAGGAGCTTTCCGAAAAATGAGCTTACTTATAGGTATTGATGTAGGAACTACACATTGCAAGGGTGGAGTGTATGATTATCAAGGCAAGGAGTGTGCATTTTTAAAAACTGATACCCAAATCCGGTGGGACTGTGCCGGAGGTGCTGTAATTGATGCTAATACTCTGTGGGAAAGTGTTTGTTTTCTTGTAAAAGGACTAACAGACAAAGTCAACCCAAAAGATATAGATGCAATCTCAGTAGCCAGCATGGCTGAGGCTGGAGTGCCTCTTGACCGGCATGGACAACCTCTTTATCCAATTATATGCTGGTTTGACAAACGTAGTCAACCTCAATCCGACTGGTGGGTAAAAAATTTTGGGCCACGTTTTGTATTTGAGATAACAGGTGTTGTTCCCAGTTATAAATACACCCTTACCAAACTAATGTGGTTAAAAGCAGAACATCCCCAGATTATAACAAAATGCTGTACCTGGTTGTGTGTTGCAGATTATATCTGCTATTTGCTCGGCGGAAAAAAGGTTATGAATAAATCTTTAGCCTGTAGAACCATGGCCTTTGATTTAACAAAAGATGCTTATTCCAGGGAGATGCTGGAAGTTGCAGGAGTTCCACACCAGATAATGCCACCTATTGTGGAAAGTGGACAGGTAATAGGAAGTGTTTCTGCCCTTGCAGCACGTGAAACTGGGCTCCTGCAGGGAACACCAGTAGTAACCGGTGGACATGACCATGTATGCGGAGCACTTGCCACAGGAATCCTTACAGATGAGTATGCCCTTGACTCCTCTGGAACAGCAGAGGCAGTAATAGTAGCTTTGAACTCTCCCCGGCTTGACTGGGAAATTGGGGAAAAAGGTTTAACCGTGGGTCATCATGTTATGAAAGATATGTATTATCTTATGGGTGGAATGAGTGCCTCCGGTGCATCTGTTGAGTGGTTTAAGAGTTTCGTTGAGGGGAAAAAGAAGGAGAATCGACCAGGTATATCATATAATACCCTCATGAGTGAAGCTGCGAATTTCGATCCTTTTTCTACCGGATTGGTGTTTGTTCCCTACCTGCGGGGAAGCGGTGCTCCCTGGCCGGATCCCTCACGCAAGGGAGCCATTCTGGGATTAAGAGATTACCACGGGCAAGCTCATGTTACCCGCGCAATCCTTGAGGGTGTCAGTTTTCAACTGCGAGCTGCTGTCCTTGCCATACAAGAGGTACTTGGGCATCAACTTGATCATCTCCGGGTAACAGGTGGAGGAGCAAAAAATAAGATGTGGCTACAACTGAAAGCAGACATAACTGGTAAGCATTTTGAGGTTCCGCAGGTGGAAGAGGCATCAACTCTGGGAGCAGCTTTGCTTGCCGGAGTAGGGGCGGGGGTATATGAGAATGGAAAACAAGCTGCCCATTCTGTATACAGGGTAAAAGAAACTGTTTTCCCGGATAAAGAAAAACATCGCATTTATGTAAAAGCCTTTGAAGATGTGTATGTCCCCCTACAAAAGATACTGGGTGAGGTTGATAGACTAATTACATCTTCTCATTTAGAATAGAGGAAAACAGCAGCCCTTATTTAATATTTATGGGATTTTAATTTGCATTTTTGTGCTGTTGTATTATTATATCATATACTTTAACATAACAAGAGGGAAAAATGCCCGAGCTTCCTGAGGTAGAGACTATCAGGCAGGATATGATAAAAAAGGTTAAGGGTAAAAAGATAGTAAATGTTGATCTCAGGAATCCAAAGAATATTAAAATTCCCTCTTCTGTGGAATTTAAAAGAGGAATAGAGGGAAAAGTTATTCAGGATATTAAAAGAAAAGGTAAGTATTTGATCCTTATTCTTGACTCCCGGGATCTTCTTATTTTCCATCTCAAGCTCACCGGAAGACTTTTATTCTTTCCCCCGGAAAAAAAAGAGCCCGATTATACTCGTATAGTTTTTATCTTCTCTGACAACACCAGACTTTTTTTTGCTGATATAAGAGGGTTTGCTGATGTTTACCTCCTGCCTCCGGAGAAAATAGATACTATACCAGCAATTAAGAATATGGGACCAGAACCCCTTTCATCTGAGTTTACCCTGGAGAAGTTTAAAAAGATACTGAAAGGTAAAAAAGGTAAAATAAAGCCACTTTTAATGGATCAAACTGTTATAGCCGGAGTTGGTAATATCTATTCCCAGGAAAGCCTTTACAGAGCCGGTATTCATCCAGAGAGAAGTGTTTCTCGATTGAAAGATGAAGAAATAGAGGCCATCTACCGGAGTCTGGTGGAGGTTCTGAAAGAAGCTATCAGGTACAGGGGATCATCAGTTGATGCTTATCTTGATCTTAACGGGAAAGAGGGAGATTATGTTCCTCGCCTGAAGGTTTATGGAAGAGAAGGAGAAAATTGTCTCAGGTGTGGGTCTCCTATAAAAAAGAAAAAAATCGGAGGTAGAGGAACTTATTTTTGTGAGAGATGTCAAAAATAAACAAAAGACATTAATCGGAGAAAGGGAGGTTTAAATGGAAAAAAGTTTTAAAAGAGGAAAATTTACACTATTGTTTCCAATATTGTTAGTTTTTGTAATTGCCAGCGTTAGTTTGGGTTATGTAGCAGCAGGTGGGAGTAAGGTCGAGTTAAAAGGGCCACTTTTTGAGGAGAGTATTGAGCCTCACCCTGTTGATCCTCAAAGTTTTGAGGGAAAAATAATAAATGCTATAAAAAAGGTATCTCCGGCAGTTGTCAGTATATCCACAGAAAGGACTGTAAGTGTTCCTGGCTTTGGTGGAGAGAGGTTTTTTGGTCCCCCTTTTGAGGATTTTGATGAGTTTTTTAGAAAGTTTTTTGAACAGTTTCCCCAGAGGAAGTTTAAACAAAGAGGACTTGGGTCAGGAATGATTATAAATAAGGATGGTTATATCCTTACCAACGAGCATGTAATTCATGGTGTAGATAAAGATAAGATTATAGTGACCCTGCCTACCAATGAAAGTTATAAGGCACAAATCGTAGGAACTGATACAGACTCAGATATTGCGGTTTTAAAAATAGAGGGTGATAACTTTCCCTATGTGGTTCTCGGCGATTCTGATAATCTTCAAGTTGGCCAGTGGGTTATAGCTCTGGGAAATCCGTTTGGATACGCCCTTTCCGAGCTAAATAAAAAGTCTGAACCCACGGTAACAGTGGGAGTTGTCAGTGCAACTGGAAGGGCTATTCAGGCTGGTGGAAGTGAAGGAGAAAAGAGAGTTTATGCTGATCTTATTCAAACTGATGCCTCTATTAATCCGGGAAACAGTGGTGGACCGCTTGTAAATATCTATGGAGAAGTGATAGGAATAAATACAGCAATTCTTTCTCCTACAGGAGGCTCAATAGGGATTGGTTTTGCAATTCCTGTAAATAAAGCTAAAGCTCTGCTTCAAAGTCTGGTGAAATACGGTGAGATAAAATGGCCCTGGATTGGAATATACATGCAGGAGCTTACTCCTGAACTGGCGGAAAAATTTG
>QMQA01000127.1 GCA_003648845.1 Candidatus Aerophobota bacterium | reverse complement strand
GTATGTTTTCAGGACCCTTTACCACTGCAGATAATCTTATATAATACTTCCCTGGTTCTATGTTTTGCGGTGTTTTGACCATAACCCTGACCACTCTTGCTTTGATATCACCATGACCTGTTCCGAGAAACTCGTATCCTTCCTCCAGTTCTGAACTTCCAGGCTCTGAATAAGGGAGATAGAAGTTTTTTGGGGTTATTGTTATGTTAAACCCCTTTGGCAACTCTGTAACATTCATGCTGACATATATTCCAGGTTTTTCATGAATGTTGAAAAGGAGTATTTTGAAGCTTGTTACATCCCCTGGCAGAATATCTATAGATTTCTTTCCATAAGCACTACCAAGAGGTATCACTGCATGGATATTCTGTATTGATAGAATCAAGAAGAATACTAACATTACCAAAAATATCACTGCATATCTTCCGTTTAAGTTCACTTTATGGTTCTTCACCACTTTCCACCCCTTCTATATATAGAGTTCCGGTATAGTTATCCGCAGTTATTCCGAACGGAATATCTATCCAGTAGTACATGGTTACATTTGTGGATGGCGAAACGGCCTCTTTGAGCAGATTCCAGGAATAACCCAGTCTGTAACCACTGCTGTATTCATTCGTTGCATTATTCCATGTTATGTTTCCAACCTGAATATAATAATTATCGTTTAATGATCTGTTCAGGTCTGTTCCCTTTATATAAAGATCAACATTACATGTTGTTACGGACTCCACTGTAATGTTGTAGTTGTCATTGACATTCCCAGGAGCTGAATTGTTGGTTGTTCCTGGTTGGAGGTTTCCAAAATCTATACTATCCCACTGAAGGGTTATGTCAAGAATACAGGACACTATCTGAATGGTATTATTATCTGTGGTGTTATCATCCAGATATGACATGTTTGATTCAAGAAGCGCGCCGATTTTGTAGCTCGATCCTATGGTGCCTGTAGCATTCACATTCCATACCAGTTCACAGTATTCATCCTTGTCCAAAGGATTTCCGGAGCAGTTCTGAGGATTGGGATTGTCCGTAATGTAAAAAGGAGTGTCACCTTCAGTTGTGCTTATATCCGTGTCAGGATTACTTGATGTGGAGTTGTATCTGATTCTGCCTGTTACATTTCCGCAGTAACCCTTTCTACAGTAGACAGTCACGTTTACCAAGAATGTTGTGTTCTGTGCAACATTTTTCTGATCTACAGGCTCCACAAGCATGACCTCGAGATAGCCCTGTTTTATTGTTATAGAATCATTTGCGCTGAGGGGCTCATAATCCTGTACAGATCCGTTGCAGGTAACATTCCAGGAATAGAAACCACCCAGGGAGAAAGACCTGTTGTATTCATAAAGAAGGCTGGAGGAATTGAATGTCATGTTGAAGGGACCGTATGGACTTACATTGAAGGATATCTCACAGTAAACCCCTGATCCATTGATAGGCTCTCCGGAGGTCAGGTTGGTGTAGTTCGCAAAGAATGTAACATTCTCGTTCACATAAACTGTCCTGGATCCACCTTCAGGATCTGTTTGATCCCATATACTCAGATTGGAATTTGCTGAGGAGGAATAATTGGTGAAATGGGTTACGTTGAATGAAAGGGTTCCAGAGGAATAGCTTGTTATAACGCAGTCAGGAGGATTGCATATTTTCCCGTCCCTTAATATTACAGGGGTGTGGAGATAGCTTAAACCATAAAATGTGATGTTTGCAGAGGTATTGAATGTGTCATTCAGGTTTGCAGAATCCACATCCACGAAATTATATCCGAAGGTTATGTAGGTATCAAAATCCGCCCAGCTTGCATTCACGCAACCGTACCACACAATCCTGAACACGCCCACCTTTCCTAACAAGGGCTGGCACACATTGGTTATATCCTCCACACTCTCAAAGTCTGTGGTTTCAGGATCATCGAAGTTTGCATAGGATGGGGAGGGGAATCTTATTGAGAGGTTTCTCTTTTCAGATTCCTTTTCGTTTGCACCATCAGAGCATGTTATCCACCACTCGTAATCCCCATCAGCAAGAGTTTCATTCACCTGAATGGTTGTTGAGCTATCATTCAGAGCATTCACCGTTCCATAGGGTTTAGGTATTCCGGTTCCTGTATCCGTTCTGTTGAGGAAAATCTCGCAGCTCAGGGTCGATGCCCTGTCATCACTGGTATTAAATATGAACTTTGGCACTCTTGTAGTTGTATTTATTGTATTGTTTGGAGGATATTCAAGATTTACACTTGGCGGGGTCGAATCAATTATAAGGGTTCTGTTTGTATCAGACCAGTCCTCATTCCCTGATGTATCATTGCAGTACACTCCCCATTTCCATTCTCCTTCAGGAATGCCACTAACGGTTACATACCATACTGTATTGTTTATCGGGCTTGAATTGGTCTGGTTTGCTGACCACATACCAGACCAGTCTGACCAGAGCTGGAGATAATCGGGCTGAACATCATCCCAGCACTTCAGTTCAAATGTAATTGTGGACGAAGAGGAGATGTAGTTATCAGGCGGATTCTCTCCAAACTCTGCCACAGGTGGGCTGGCATCGGATAGATATGCAAATATCACATCTATGTATGGAGGGAGGTTGCTCTCCTCACTGAAAGACACGGTTACATCATGAGTGTGACTCTGGGCTGATGTGCTTACTTGATTTCCTCCTTGTCTTCCCTGATACTGATTCGCAGATGCGGAGCCGGTTGTTATGGTGAGGTTATCATGGGTGTGGTTTTCCGATCCTCCGGTTGCTCCGTATGCTGTGGAACCGACTATGAATCTTTTGTAAAAATCTCCACCAGGCCCAGACTTAACTATCCAGTTAGAAGGAGGTGTGCCATCGAACATTCCTATCAGGCCTGTAGGTATTTCTGTATCAGATTCTGCCTTCGCAAGGGTGATATTTATAAACGGAGGTCTGTGATCTGCTGTGCTTGTTGGTCCTCCAGAGCCCGTATGGGTGTGACCATCCTGTGATGCATCGGTTCCCCCTCCTGTATCATCAATACCCTGTGTCCCTGTCGCTCCGCTAAGCGTTATCTCCACTGTGGAGTGGGAGTGTGTATTATTACCTCCTGTGGATATGCTCGCGTTGCCCATGACAAAATATCCATCCTGTGCTGTGTATAAACTCCAGCCAGGGGGAATGCTCTCATTGAATATTGCTATGGCCCCTGCAGGTATGGTTGTTGGGATTCCGTTGTCATACACTATCACCTTCAGGCTTCTGTAAGAGGGCAGGGATGTTGCGTTTGAAACCGAATAGGAACTTATGCCTCCATGCGTGTGGTCTGCGCTTGATGGATAATAATCTGTACCACTTCTTCCTGATACTGTATCCGCACCCGCTGTTTCGCTTACGTAAATCACAGCATGTGTATGTGTCTCAGAACCACCTGTTGCTCCATAGTTCTCATTACCTCTGGGAAGCCTTTCGTAGAATGGGTCTCCCGGAGAGCAGGATATGCATGTCCAGCCCTCTGGTGCATCAACAGTTTCGTTATCCCAGAATAATATTAAATGCGTTAGAAGGATTGTTATCCTTCTGATCTCTGATTGGTTTTGCTTTGCGTAGGCATTGGTACAGCTTATCCACCAATCGTAACTACCCTTTAGAAGGCTTGAGTTGGCTGTAAGGGTTGTGAGGGTGTTGTTAAGCACTGAAGTATTTTCATCACAGGGCTGAGGTGTTCCTGAGCCTGTATCTGTTCTGTTTATCCAGAGTGTGCAGGAAAAGGTTGTGGAGTAGACATCGTATACTGTGAAAGTAAAGCTGGGTTTTGTGGTGTTGATTTCTGCATTGTCTGCTGGGGATTGCAGTTCTATGTGGATTGGTGTGGGTGAAAGAGGAAGGTAATCCTTTGCCCAGGAATAGTCTGTGGATATAGTGTATTCTGAATCGCAGATGCCGTTGCCGTCCTGGTCAGAACATGTTTGGGAAAAACCTGTGTTGTCGGGTTTTGCCCAGAAGTTTCCTCCTATGCATGGACCTCCTATTATGTTGGTTTGGCCTGAGCAGTTGAGGCTGGTGTTAAAAAAATAGTTCGGGTTATCTATGTAGTCACCTATCTCTATGTTTTGCGTGTTGTTGAAAAAGTTATTATAGATGCAATTGTATTCTGGGTCCCAGTTTACATCACCACCTATAGCATGAAAAGATATACCTTTAGCATTGTTTGTTATAATGGAAGAGGTTATGTTATTGTAGTCAGAATCTCCATCAAGGAGGATTCCTTTATCATAGTTATAATTTGCTGTGATAGTGGTGAGACTGTTATTGTTACTCTGGTATATGTAGATTCCATCATCGCTATTGTAATTTACTGTGATGTTAGTAAGAATATTGGAGGAAGAAGAGTCGAGGTAGATTCCACGATAATTGTAACTGGAGTTGATTTGGGAGAGAATTGTGTTTTCTGTTCTCGAGATATAGAGCATGTTGTTTTTCTTTGTGGAAGAACCGATAATTGTGATGTTTGTTAGTGTTGAATTGTCTGCATTGCAGAGGATGAGCTCTGAGAGGGTTTTATCCTGAAGGTTTACGGAGTAGTTGTAGTATTCTATGGGTCTTCCTCCTGAGCCTGTGATGTTCTGGAGGAGGTTGTTACATTCAGAATCTGAGGAGGCATAGATATAGAAGTCATAGCGATCATTTTCCTGAAGGGTTATGTCTTGGAGGGTGTTGGAGGAGGAACGGAAGAGGTAGATTCCGTATTCACTGTTATAATTTGAGGTTATGTTGGTGAGGGTGTTCTGGTCTGAATAGAAGAGGCGGATTCCATCGTAGTAATTGTCGTATAAGGTGATATTAGTGAGGGTGTTGTTATCGCTGTAATAGAGGTAGATTCCATACCTAAAGTAACTTATGTTTCCGCAGTTTTTGATTGTGTTGTTATTTGAACCTGAATCAGAATCATTCAGCCAGATTCCGTAGCCATAATCATCTCCGTCTCCTGAGATTGTGTGGCCCTGGCAGTCGAATATG
>QMQA01000126.1 GCA_003648845.1 Candidatus Aerophobota bacterium | reverse complement strand
TCTCAGGATAGCTCAAAGGTATAGCAAAACCTAAAGCTAACTGTTCAGGGCCCATCAACACCGCTCCTCCGCCGGTATGACGCCTGTTATAGCTAATTTTTTGCCTCTTGCACTCTTCCAAATTAACAGCGGCCTGAATATTTTGATATCTTCCAACAATTACCGAGGGAAGAAAATTGTAAAGATGTAAAATGGGACAGGAGCTATTGTGAGCTACGGAATAAGCCAACATCTCATCAACTGCAAGACCATAGGCACAATCCACATCTTTTTCAATCACAACTCGCCACTTCTCCATCTTAAATCAAAACTTCTTATCTTTAATATTCTTTTGGCAATTTTTCAAGTTGAGCGCAGTTAAATACAGGACCGTCCTTGCAGACATAAAATCTACCAATATTACATCTTCCACATTTGCCTATTCCACATTTCATTCTCATCTCCAGGGAGGTGTAAATTCTCTCCGGAGGAAATCCAAGATTGATAAGTTTGGGAAGAGTAAATTTTATCATAACTGGCGGGCCACATATAACAGCATAAGCATCTTTTGGACTCGGCGCTACCTTTTCAACAATTGTAGGAACAAATCCGGTCAATCCCTGCCATGTACCATCGCCTTTATCAACAGTTATATAAACTTTTAAATCTTCCCTTCTCTGCCACTTATTAAGCTCCTTTTTATAAAGAAGCATACCGGGAGTTCTTGCTCCATATATTACGGTAATATCCTTAAAATCTTGCCTGAAGTCAAGTAGATATTTTGTCAGAGCTCTTAAAGTAGTGAAGGCAAAACCACCACCTATAATAACGACATTCTTACCTTTAAAAAGATCAACAGGGTAGTGGTTCCCAAGAGGCCCCCTGAGTCCAACCTCATCCCCTTCTTTAAGATAATGCAGAGCAGTGGTAACAACACCAACTCTATTTACGGTAAATCTTAAAAATCCTTTCTCTGTTGGAGAAGAGGCAATACCAAAAGGTGCCTCTCCTTTACCCCAAACAGAAATCTCACAGAACTGTCCTGGCATAAACTTGAAATTTTCCTCATCTTCCTTTTTCAAAAAGAGAAGGTCTAAAGTTTTCAACGTTTTATCCTCGGACTCTACAAAAACCCTTCCTACTTTAACCGGTATGGGCAGGTACGGGTTCCTCATCAAAGGTCTCCTAAATCGTTAGTATCTTTTTTAATACCTTTCTAATATCAATATTAACCGGGCAGTTTATAATGCACCTTCCACAACCAACGCATGCTACCTCTTTGTAATTCTCAACAAAATAGTTAAACTTGTGCATTATCCTCTGCCTCATTCTTTCCTTACCCGTTGGTCTTGGATTATGCCCTGATGCCTGCAGGGTGAAAAGAGGGAACATACATGAGTCCCAATTTCTAACCCTTCTACCCTGGGAATTTTTTGCCTCATCCTGAATATCAAAACAATGACAGGTTGGACAAAGATAACTGCAAATACCACATCCTATACATCTCTCAGATAACTCATCCCAAAAAGGATCATCGAACATTGCATCAAGTTTTTCTTTAATTCCCTCTATCCTGATTCGGGATTTAATTTTCTTTTCTGCCTCGTTTTTAATTTTCTCGGCTAATTTTACCTCCTTGTCTGTAGCTTCCTTAAATTCACCGGTTAAAATCTTCCCTCCCTTATCCGTAACTGTATCAACAAGGTAGCTATCTTTTATATCGATAAGGAGGATATCCAAACCCTCTTTTGAGAAAGGTCCACCACCAAATGAACTACAAAAACAGGTAGAGGAAGGCTCGTTGCAGGCAAGGCCAATAATAATGGTATTTTCTCTTTTATTCGTATAGTAGATATCCTCATAATCTTCTCCTGCAAAAACATTATCCAGAAGAAGATTTGCTCTGGCATCACAGGGTCTTACACCTAAAAGGATTCTTTTCCCCTTTACCTTCTCAGTTGATTCTACCTTACCATCTTTGTATTTAAACATGGTCTCTGTCTGAGGAAAAAACACTTCCTTGGGAGGTTTTTTTGAATTTTTATACTCACCGTCTATTCCTTGAAAGTCAGCTACCGGTTTAAAGAAAAAAATACCCTCAATATTGACCGGTGCCAGAATGGTGTAATCTGCCATCAGAGACTGAATAAATTTATTCATCTCTTTCTTGCTGATTTTTTTCATAGTTTGGTCTCCTTAACTCCTTCTCCTGAGTCAATAAAATCCTGTCTGTCCTCTACACTGAAAGTGGCAAGCGGTGGAGGTGTTGCAGGGTCCAGTCCTGCCTCAAAGTTAAAGTAATCTTTTACTTCTTTGTTAATTTTCCTGGTTAAAAATCTTAAGTTTATCTGCATTGGACAGGCTCTCTCGCAGGAGCCACAATCAACACATCTGCCTGCTTGATGATAAGCTCTAATAATGTGCCAGATGGCAAGATCGGAGAGGTCCACCCCTTTGTCTATCCACTTTGGATTGGAACTGTCAACAAAACATTCCTCACAGTAGCAGGTGGGACAGGCCTGTCTGCAGGCATAACATCTAATGCACCTGCCTATTTCCTTTTCAAAATACTGCCACCTTTCATCAGGTGATTTTTTCTCATATTCAATAACATCAGCGTATTCATCTACTTGAGTATTTTCTTTTACCTTCTCACCAATTAAAATATCATAAATTGATGGATTGCGGTGTTTGCAAACTCTACAGGAAGAATAAAGATAATCTTCCTTTTTAAAAACTTTTTCAAAACTGCTTCCTTTAACTAAAATCTTGCCATTTTCCTCTTCTGCTTCCAGTATCTCACCTTCTACTTTTCTTTCTATTTTTCTCCTGTCCACCATTCCCTGACAGGGTATACCAATAACTGTAATCTTTTCTCTTTTAACCTGTCCTTCGACTAAGAGAGCAACTATAGAGCGAGAATCACAACCCTTGGCAACAACTGCAACCTTTTTATTTTTATCTATTTTAGTAAGATATGTAGCCAGATTCATCTCACAAAAAGAGTTCCAGACAAGCTTTCCAACATCATCTTCCTTGTGAACAAATACGGGTGATGTTCGACAAGGGATGGTCCCTTTTTCAAAACCAATTACAAGATCAACTTTTCTGGCAGCAAGAAGATTTCTCGCCTCCTCCCTTATTTTTTTCTGAACATCCTGCATTTAACTCTCCTCACTTTTTACCAGCTTCTTTGCCGGTCCTAATCTTCTCACTTTCTCGGTAACTTCCTTAACCACCTGAGCAAATCTTGCCCCTTCTGCTGCTGAAATCCAGGCAAACTGAACCCTATCTTTCTCAATTCCAATATACTCTAAAAGACTTTTGATGATAGCAAATTTTCTCCTGGCAACATAGTTCCCTGAAATGTAATGGCAATCACCAGGGTGACAGCCAGCTACCAGAACACCATCTATACCTTCCTGAAGAGCCTTTAAAATAAAAAGTGGATTTACCCTGCTGGAACAGGGAACCCGAACTACTCTGATATTTGGCGGATATTGAATCCTGGAGACACCAGCAAGATCCGCACCGGCGTAAGAACACCAGTTACATAAAAAAGCAAGTATTTTAGGCTCCTTCTCTTTCATATCACCGCTCCTATCTGTGCAAGTATCTGCTGGTTGGAAAATCCCTTCAGATCAATTGCACCTGACCTGCAGGATGCACTGCATGCACCACATCCTTTACACAAAGCTACATTTACCTCAGCTACTTCTTTTTCTCTTCCCACTACTCTCCTAAGTTTTACATCAATTGCTCCGTAAGGACAAACCTCTTTGCATAACCTGCATCCGGTGCACTTTATTTCATTTACCCTGGCTACAGTCCCTTCCACCTCAATTCTGTCTCTGGATAAAATTGTGCAAGCACGGGAGACACATGCGTTAGCCTGAGAAATGCTTTCCTCGATAAACTTCGGGGAATGAGCCAGACCACAGAGAAAGATACCTTCTGTAGCAAAATCTACCGGGCGAAGCTTCACATGGGCTTCCAGGAAAAAACCATCTTCATTTAAAGGAACTTTCAGCATCTGGGATAACTTCCTATTATCTTCATGAGGAACTGTAGCAGTACTCAAAACCACCAAATCTGCACAGAGTAATAGCTTTTCATGGAGTATTAGATCTTTCACCAGAACTTCAAGCCTTCCCCCATTTAATCTCACCTCGGGTTTGTCATCCTCTTCATAGCGAATGAATATAACACCCTCCTCCCGAGCTTTCTGATACCACTCTTCCTTGAAACCATAAGTTCTCATATCTCGATAGAGAATGTAAACATTGGCCTTTTTATTTATTTCCTTGATCTTGAGAGCATTCTTTATCGCCTCTGAACAACAGATCCTGCTGCAATAAGGATGCTCACCATTTCTTGAACCAACACATTGAATCATAACTATACAGGTTTGAGAGCTAATATTTAATTTTCCACTGACAATAAGCTCCTCCAGTTGCCTTTGAGTGATAACTTTTTTCTCCTTACCGTAAAGATACTCTGTAGGTTGATACTCTTTTGCACCTGTTGCTACAATGATAATCCCATGCTTAAGTTCCTTGAAGGAAGAGTTAACCTTAACAGTTGTCTTAAAATTACCTACAAATCCATCAATTTTTTCAACTGTAGCTGAGGTAAAGATGTGAATCTTCTCATTTGACTTTACCCTGTCTATAAGTTCTCCTAAAAATTTCTGAACATCCTCACCTTCTAAGGTATAATAAATACCTCTTGCCTGGCCACCCAGTTCATCATCTTTTTCCACCAGATATACCTCATACCCCTCCTCGGCAAGACGCAGGGCTGATACCATTCCTGAGATACCTCCACCGATTACCAATCCTTTAGGGGTAACTTCTAAGACTGTTTTCCCCAGTGGCTCTGCTAAATAAGCCTTTGCCACTGCCATTCTTACAAGGTCTTTTGCCTTTTCCGTAGCTTTTTCAGGCTCTCTCATATGAACCCAGGAGTTCTGATCACGGATATTAGCCATCTCAAAAAGATGGGGATTTAAAC
>QMQA01000125.1 GCA_003648845.1 Candidatus Aerophobota bacterium | reverse complement strand
TCAACACTCCAGGCTCTTTTTTTAAAAATCTTTTTGGACAAGACCTGGTATGCTGGCAAACTGAGGTATTACAATTGACAGTTAGAGCTATTTTATTAGAATGACCTCATCTACAGGGTGAGAGATGAAAATCACAGGGAAAACAAGGGTGGCTGGGATTTTTGGATTCCCCATCACTCATACGCTATCTCCTCTTATGCAAAATGCCGCCTTTGAAGAAGCTGGGTTAAATTTTGTTTATCTTCCCTTTTCGGTAAGACCCTCAGAGCTTGAAGATGCTACCCGGGCTATAAGAGCTCTGGATATGGTGGGGGTGAATGTTACCATTCCTCACAAAGAAAGGATTAAAGACTATCTGGATGAGCTTTCCCCTGATGCAGAACTAATAGGAGCGGTTAACACGGTAGTTAACCGTGGAGGAAGATTAACTGGATATAACACAGACTGGAGGGGATTTAGTGAGTCTTTGCGGGATGAGGGTTTGTCTTTAAAAGGCAAAAAAGCTGTTTTGTTAGGAGCAGGAGGAGCAGCTTTATCTATTTGTTTTGCCCTGATAAAAGAGAAAATACAGCGGCTGGTACTGGTTAACAGGACATTTTCCCGGGCAAAACAGCTTGCAGAGAAACTGGCCAGAATATCCAATGGACCAGAGATAGAGGTTGTTGAGTTTGAAAAGAGGAATCTTTTGCCCGAAAAGGAAGATATAGACCTTCTGATTAACGCTACCTGCTGTGGTATGCATGAAGGAGACCCCTCACCAGTTAACCTGGAAAAGTTTCCTCCTTCTCTTTACGTTTATGATGTTGTTTATAATAGAAAAACAGAGCTTTTAAAAGATGCAGAAAAGATTGGTTTAAAATGCCAGGGGGGGCTGGAGATGCTTATCTGGCAAGGAGCTTTGTCCTTTGAGCTGTGGACGGGGGAAAAAGCTCCCCTTGATAGGATGAGGCAAGCTCTGATGGAGGGTTTAAGGTTAAAACAATGAGTACACAACTTCGCTATCTGACCTCCGGAGAATCTCATGGCCAGGGTCTTCTGGTCATTCTGGAAGGTATTCCCTCGGGTCTTGAGCTTAAAAAAGAATATATTAATCGCCAGTTAAAGCGACGTCAGGGCGGTTACGGAAGAGGAAAGAGAATGAGAATAGAAAAGGATGAGGCAAGGATACTTTCTGGAGTTCGCTGGGGAAAAACTCTGGGTTCTCCTATATCGCTTTTTGTCCCTAACCTGGACTGGAAAAACTGGGAAAGGATAATGGCAGTTGAAGAGCCAGAGGATGAGGATTTTGCAAGTTTGCCTTTGTTTACAAGACCTCGTCCGGGTCATGCAGATCTTGTGGGAGGGATAAAGTACAATTTTCAGGATTTGCGAAATGTTCTGGAAAGGGCAAGTGCCAGGGAGACGGTGGCAAAAGTGGCAGCAGGTGCTGTTTGCAAAAGGCTGCTGGATGAGTTTGGCATCTTGGTTTTATCTCGCGTAATCCAGATTGGAAAAGCAAAAGATGAAAGTAGCTGGAAGTGTTTCCTTGATAATCCTGCAAGGATTGAGGACTCTCCCGTTCGCTGTCTGGACAAAGAAGCCGAGAAAAATATGATTGAGCTTATAGATGAGGTAAGACAGAAAGGTGACAGTCTGGGAGGTATCTTTGAAGTTATAGTTGCAGGAGTCCCCCCGGGTCTGGGAAGCTATATTCAATGGGACCTTAAACTGGATGCCCGCCTTGCCTTTGCTCTGATGAGCATACAGGCGATAATTGGTGTGGAGATAGGAGCAGGGTTTGAGGGAGCCTCCTTTTTTGGCTCTCAATTTCAAGATGAGATAGCCTATAATAAAAAAAGAGGTTTTTACCGTCTGAGTAATCGATGTGGAGGCATTGAAGGAGGAATGACCACGGGAGAGCCAGTGGTGCTAAGAGCGGCTATGAAGCCAATATCCACCCTGGCAAAGCCTTTAAGATCCGTGGATATTGTTAGCAAAAAGGAAGTTAAAGCAGCCAGGGAAAGGTCAGATGTCTGTGCGGTCCCAGCAGCTTCAGTTATAGCAGAGGCAGCCTGTGCCATAGAGATTGCACGGGCAATGAGGGAAAAATTCGGGGGAGATAGCCTTGAAGAGATGAAGCGAAATTACCTTTCCTACATGGATTATGTAAAAGAAAGATGAATATTATTTTAACCGGCTTTATGGCAACAGGTAAAAGCAGTATAGGAAAACAGCTTGCTAATATTCTGGGCAAAAGATATATTGATGTAGATGAGATTATTGAAAAAAGGGAAGGTCGCTCCATCTCTCAGATTTTTGCCCGGGAGGGGGAGGAGTATTTTCGCAGGGTGGAGAGCCAGGTGATTAAGGAGTTTTCCGGGGTGGATGGGTATGTGATTTCTACAGGAGGGGGAGCTGTCTTGAGAAAAGAGAATGTGCAACAGTTAAGAAAAAGAGGGGTTCTAATCTGCCTTAAGGCAAAGCCGGAGGTAATTCTTGAAAGAACCAGGGATAACATGGAAAGACCTCTTTTGCAAGGAGCAGGTGATAAGAGGGAAAAAATTAAAAAACTTCTTAAAAAAAGGGCCCCTTTTTATTCTCAAGCTGATATTATGATTGATACCTCCTCCCTTTCGGTTTCAGAGGCTGTGGGGAAAATAGTTAAAATTCTTGCCCCGGAAAAACTAAAGGTAAGGCTGGGGGAAAGAAGTTATCCTATTTTTATCGGTGCCTCTATTGATGAGATAGGCGAGATTGCAAAAGATTTTAAAATAGGGAAAAAGATACTTATCATTTCCGATACCAATGTTTTTCCTCTTTATGGAGATAGGGTGAAAAACTCTCTGGAAGAGGAGGGATACCAGGTGCGCTGGCTCCAGCTTCCCCCAGGAGAAAAGTCAAAATCACTTGCCCGGGCAAGAAGAATCTATAACTTCTGCCTGGAAACAGAGCTTGATAGAACCTCATCAATTCTTGCTCTGGGAGGAGGAGTTGTGGGAGATGTGGCAGGGTTTGTAGCAGCTACTTTCCTTAGAGGAATTAATTTTATCATGGTTCCAACTACACTTCTTTCCCAGGTTGACTCCTCGGTGGGAGGGAAAGTGGGAGTTAACCTTCCGCAGGGGAAAAACCTGGTGGGTGCCTTTTATCAACCCAGATTTGTGTTAATAGACCCTCTTGTTTTAAGGACTTTATCTTTTAGAAGGATGAAGGAAGGGATGGCCGAGGTTGTAAAATGCGCCATTATAAAAAATGGTAATTTTTTCTCTTATCTGGAAGGAAATCTTGCCGGGGTGATGAAAAAGGACCTTCAGACCTTAAAAACTGTAATAGCAACATCACTCAGGGTAAAAATTCAGGTGGTGGAAGAGGACGAAAAGGAGGAAAAAGGTGTAAGGCAGGTATTGAATTTTGGACACACTATAGCTCATGCTATTGAGGCAGTATCAGGATTTGCAAGGTATACCCACGGAGAAGCAGTAGCTATAGGAATGATAGGTGCGGCCAGAATAGGAGAGGAGATGGGTATTTTCCCTTCAACTCATCTTGAAAGACTGATGAAACTTTTGAGAAGGATCAGGCTTCCCACCGGGGCCACAGGGCTGGATTCTGCAAAGATTCTTCAGGCTTTAAAGGTTGATAAGAAGATAAGAGAGGGGAGGTTATTTTTTGTAGTACCTCAAAAAATCGGTAGGGTGCATCTCAGGGATGATGTGCCTTACGCCCTGGTAGAAAAGGTGGTAAAGGAGCTTGTCAGATGATAAACATTTTAATTATCCACGGTCCCAATCTTAACTTGCTGGGAGAAAGGGAACCAGAGTGGTATGGCATGGCTTCTCTTTCATCTGTTAATGAGTTGATAATTGAAAGGGCAAAAAAATTAAATTGTGAGGTAAGGATCAGACAATCCAACTCAGAAGGAGAAATCGTCGACCTCATCCAGAGGGCAAAAGGATGGGCCAGGGGAATTATAATTAACCCGGCAGCTTATACTCACACAAGCATTGCTATAAGAGATGCCATCCGGGCAACCGGTCTTCCCACAGTTGAAGTTCACCTTTCCAACATATACAAAAGAGAGGAGTTTCGCCACAGGTCCTTTACAGCACCGGTTTGTATCGGCCAGATATCCGGATTTGGCCCCTTAGGGTATGTTTTTGCCCTTGAGGCACTTTGCAATTTTCTGCAAGAAGGAGAGGATAGATGAGTATAGAAAAATTAAGAGGCGAGATTGACAAAATAGATGCCCGGCTTGTAGAACTTTTAAATAAGAGAGCCGAGAAGGTTCTGGAGATAGCCAGGATTAAGGAAAAAGAGGGAAAGAGTTATTATTCCTCTGGCAGGGAGAAGGTCGTTATTGACAGGCTCCTGAGTTTGAACAAAGGACCTTTGCCTGACAGGGAGTTGAAAGAGATTATCAAGGCTATTCTCAACTCCTTTTTATCTCTTCAGAGAAGATTAAGGATTGTTTATCTTGGCCCTCCTGCTACCTTTACCCATCTTGCAGCTATCAGGAATTTTGGCCAGAGTGCGGAGTATATCCCGGTAAAAAATATACCCGAGATTTTTATCATGGTGGAAAAAGGTAAATCCGATTACGGTGTGGTTCCAGTGGAAAATTCCACGGAAGGAGTGGTTTCTCATACTCTTGATATGTTTCTTGATTCAGATTTGAAAATATGTGCCGAGATAATCCTTGAGATAGCTCACCACCTTCTGGGTAAAGGAAAACTGGAGAATGCAAAGAAGGTTTACTCCCACCCTCAGGCTATAGCCCAGTGCAGGGTATGGCTCGAGCAAAACCTGCCTCTTGCAAAGATCTGTGAGACTGAAAGTACAGCACAGGCTGCCCAGCTTGCTTCTCGGGAAGAGGATGCCTGTGCTATTGCTTCTGAGGTGGCCGCAGCACTTTACGGTTTGAGCATCCTTGAGTATCATATAGAGGATTCTCCACATAACTACACACGTTTTCTGGTGATTGGAAGGGATTTTGCTGAGAGGAGTGGAGAGGATAAAACCTCCATCCTCTTTTCCATTAAAGACAGGGTGGGAGCCTTATACGATATGCT
>QMQA01000124.1 GCA_003648845.1 Candidatus Aerophobota bacterium | reverse complement strand
TTTAAACAAATTTTTTTCTCTTTCTACCAGTCCCTGCTCCACAAGATTTTTTAACTGCTCCACAAACTCTCTTATGGACGAGTCCTGCTTTGAAATAAGCTGCCAGAAAGTCTTAGGTCCTGTAGCTAACTCTCTTAATATCTGAATGAGTGTGCGATTCATCTAATTTCCCCCTGGTAAAAACCCGGGTAGAGGATTTTTTGGGCTTAAAAAAATCAATAATTCTCTTATGAGCAGAAAATGAACTATCAGGAGGACCACAGCTGTAAACATCAAGTGAAACATAACCGTATTCAGGCCAGGTGTGGACTGCCAGGTGAGATTCAGAGAGTAAAACAAATCCAGTAACCCCGTAAGGGTCAAACTGGTGGAAGGAGGATTTTATCTTGGTCAGTCCTGATTTCTCTACTGTTGTTTCTATAACTTTTTTAATTTCGTCCATTTCCATCAGCCTTTTTGAATCGCATCCGTAAAGATCGGAGACTATATGGACCCCAAAATTATCTCGTCTTCTCATTTCCTCCCTCCTTACACCAAATATTCCTATAAAGGTGGCGCTAAATTCAGACCTTTTTAATCTCCTCTACTTTTTTATCTCTCAGCTCGTCTATGATTTCCATATATTCATCGGTCAAAGACTGAATTTCCTTCTCAGCTCTTCTTTTTTCATCCTCAGAAATTTCCTTCTCCTCCTCCATCTTCTCTAACTGTTCTCGGACATCCCGACGAATGTTTCTGACAGTCACCTTTGCTTCCTCTGCCCATTGTCTTATCAGCCTGGCCAGCTCCTCTCTTCTTTCCTCTGTGAGAGGTGGCAAAGATATACGAATTAAATTACCATCATCGGTTGGATTTACCCCTAACTCAGAGGTAAGCAATGCCTTTTTTACATTTTCTAAAATTGACTTATCCCAGGGCTCTACCACAATCAATCGGGGTTCAGGGACAGAAATACTAGCAAGTTGAGAAAGATTCATTTTAGACCCGTAACATTCCACTTTAATCCCGCTTACCATCTCAGGGGCAGCTCTTCCCCCTCTCATGGTAGCGTATCTTTTCTTAAGAGCTTCCTGGCACTGCTGCATCCTCTCCTTTGCCTCTTGATATATTTTTTTTACAGGTAGCATTTCCTCCTCCTCTCTTAAGAGGCTCTATTCCTCAACTATGGTACCAACCTTCTCACCCAGAACTATCCTTTTAATAGAATCTTCTTTATCCAGATTGAAAACAACGATGGGGAGTCTGTTATCCATACACAGAGTTACCGCTGTTGAATCCATCACTTTCAATCTTCTTTTGAGAAACTCTCCATACCTGATCCTGTCAAATTTTTTAGCCTTCTTATCTTTAAGAGGATCAGCAGAATATATTCCCTCAACTTTGGTAGCTTTTAAAATAATCTCTGCACCGATCTCCAGCGCTCTAAGAGCAGCTGCTGTATCGGTGGTAAAATAGGGATTGCCTGTTCCTCCTGCAAAAATAACCACTCTCCCTTTTTCCAGGTGCCTGAGAGCTTTTCTGCGAATGTAAGGCTCAGCCACCTCCTGCATCCTGATCGAGGTCTGAACCCTGGTAACTATTCCTTTTTTTTCAAGTACATCCTGCAGAGCAAGGGCGTTGATTATGGTGGCCAGCATCCCCATGTAATCTCCTGTTGCCCTGTCTATTCCTTCCCTGGCGGCTTTTCCTCCTCTCCAGATATTCCCTCCTCCCACCATAACCGCTATAGAAACTCCCAGCTCTTTTACCTTTCTTATCTCTTCGGAAATCCAGTTAACACGAGGAAAAGAGATGCCAGAGCCTTCTTTTCCTGCAAAGGCTTCTCCTCCTATTTTAAGAAGTATCCTTTTCCATCTTAGAGCAGGAGATGCCATTAAAATTACCCTTGCTTTTCACCTAACTCAAACCTCACAAACCTGGCTATTTTAATATTTTCTCCTAATTTAGCTATCATCTGCTGGAGATACTCATTAACGGTTTTCTCTTCGTCCTTTATATAGGGCTGATCAAGCAGGCAAACTTGCTCATAGAATTTTCTCATCCTGCCCTCAACTATTTTATCAATAATGTGTGATGGTTTTCCCTCCTCCTTAGCCTGGTCTTCCAGAATTTTTTTTTCCTCCTCCAATTTCTCCCGGGGAATTTGTTCCAGGGAAATCCATTTAGGATTGGAGGCAGCAATATGCATTGCTATATCTCTGGCAAATTGTTGAAATTCCCTGTTTCTGGCTACAAAATCTGACTGACAGTGAACCTCTACCAGAGCTCCAATCCTTCCATTATGATGGATATAGGAGGCAATTAGCCCCTGATTGGTGGTTTCCTGGCTTTTCTTCTGCGCAAGCTTTATGCCTTTTTTTCGAAGGATAATCTTGGCTTTTTCCATATCTCCTTTACTTTCCTCAAGAGCCTTTTTACAATCAACAATCCCTGCTAAAGTCTCTGCGCGCAATTTTTTTACCTTATCAAAAGAAACACCCATATTAAAACCCTCCCTCTTTCTCATCCTCAGCATCTACCTTACCTGCCTCTGTTAGCTCCACTGATTTTGAGGTCACCTCTTCTTTCTCCTCTATCTTCTCCCCTTCTTTTTCTTCTTCTACCTTTTCTTCTTCTATTTTTTCACCTTCTTCTATTTTTTTCTTTTCTTCAATTAACTTTTTCTTCTCAAAAATCTCCCTGCCTTCTATTACGGCGTCAGCAATTTTACTGGTAATTAACTTAATACTTTTTATAGCATCATCATTGGCAGGGATGGGATAATCTACAAGTTCGGGGTCTGCATTGGAATCAACTATGGCTACCACAGGAATGCCCAATTTTACTGCCTCTTTTACAGCAGTATTTTCTGCTCTGACATCAACTACAAAAAGAGCATCAGGAAGGGTATCTATATTTTTAACTCCTCCCAGGTTCCTTCTCAATTTCTCCAGCTCCTTTCTTAACCTGGTTTCTTCTTTTTTAGGTAATCTTTCCCACAAACCCTCCTCTTCTTCCCTTTCCAGATGGGAAAGTCTTTCTATTCTCTTTTTAATGGTGGAAAAATTTGTTAAAAATCCACCCAGCCACCGGTTATTAATATAATTGACACCACATCTGTCGGCTTCTTCCTGAATGCACTTTTTAGCCTGTTGTTTCGTTCCCACAAAAAGTATCTTCTTTCCCTCCGATGTAAGATCTCTTACAAAATTATAAGCCTCCTCCAGTAATCTCACTGTCTTGCTCAAATCTATAATGTGCATGTGGTTTCTTCTCTGATAAATGTAAGGTTTCATTTTGGGATTCCAGGCGCTTTTTCTATGACCAAAGTGAGCTCCTGCTTCTAAAAGTTCCTTCATCGTGACTTGCGGCACTTTCCTTGCCTCCTTTTTAGGGTTATCTTCAATTTAAAATATTCCCTCCTCCACACGAATTAAAAATGGGTCCTTCTTGACCACAGGCAGACCTTTTATCTTTCTTAAAGCTTTTTGAATGTTTTCCTCACGTGAGCGGTGAGTTAGCATGATAACCGGTACAAGGTCACCTTCTTTCGTTCTCTTTCCCTTCTGGATAACTGATTCAATACTGATATTATGCTCTCCTAAAACACCTGCTATTTTTGCAAGAACACCGGCCTTATCAACAGCACAAAACCTCAAATAGTATTCAGTCTCAACCTCTTCCATGGGCCTCAAACTGGGAAAAGAAGGCTGCTCCGAAAGATAAAGTTTCCTGCCCTGAGCAATACAGATTAAGTCCTCTATAATAGCAGTAGCGGTAGGATATTTTCCTGCGCCTGGTGCCTGCATGCCCACCTCAAGTCCTATCTCATCACGAATCTCCATTCCATTTTCAACACCCTCTAAACGAGCTAACCACCTGTCGGCGGGAACCAGTGCCGGATGAACCCTGGCCTCCAGAGTATTCTCCTTCCTTTCAGCTATGGCTAAAAGCTTTATTTTATAACCCAGTTCCTTTGCAAATATAACATCCTGGGTGGTTATACTGGTTATACCTTCAACATAAACAGACTGTAGGGGAGGAAAATAACCACAAGTCAATCCTAAAAGCACAATCAATTTATGAGCAGTATCCCGGCCATTAATATCCTCCGCAGGATCAGCCTCTGCATACCCCATACTCTGTGCTTCCTTCAAAAGAGAGAAAAGGTCTCTGGCTTTTTTCTCCATGCCGGTTAAAATATAATTGCAGGTTCCATTGAAAACACCTATTAGTTTCTCTATTCTGGAAGGAGAGTTCATCAGACTTTCAATGAGCCTGTAAGCTGCTATATTGGAAGCCCTTACTCCCAGATAACAGCGTTTTTCTGCTGCTTTTCGGAAAACTTCGCTTCCCGAAGTTGCAAGGAGTACTTTGTTGGCAGTTATCACATTCTTTCCCTTCTCCAGAGCCTCCAGGACATATTCCCTGGCAGGATGATACCCCCCTATTACCTCAATAACTGTATCTATTACAGGATTATCCAGTATATCCTGAGGGTTAGAAGATAAAACTCCAGGGGGAAGGGCGATATCTCTTCTTTTTTCGGGATTTTTAACCACAACTTTTTCTAAAGAAAAACAAAAATTGCCCACTTTTCCCTTCTTGCGCATAAGAAGCTCTACCACCCCTTGTCCTACTGTTCCCAATCCAAAAACACCTATCCTCAGCATCTTGGCTGTCATTATCCTTTTTGTTCAATATCTTCTCTTAATTTATCTATTTTTCTCTCAAGCCTTAAAATATCTTCTCTGCTGGCAAGATTCGCCCGACTGATAAGCTGCTGTAGCCTTTCCGCTATACCTTTCTCAAGTTCCTTTCTTGTTTCTTCCCCTTTTTCAATTATCTTAGATAAAAATTCCTCCTCTTTAATTTTGTCTACACTATTGCTTAACTCATCCAGAAAAGCTTCCATTTTTTCCTTGGTTAGTGCATAAGTTCCCATCCCTATAAGTAACACCTTCTTCAAGAAGCTCTCCATCTGCTCCACCTCCTTCCTGAGCAAGTTAGGTATTTATTATAATAGAAACTAAACAAAGGTCAAAAAATTTATACGTATCCATATTTTTTTGAATTTTCAATAATAATCTGTGCAGCTTTTTCAGCATCATCCACCAGGTGAAAAAG
>QMQA01000123.1 GCA_003648845.1 Candidatus Aerophobota bacterium | reverse complement strand
TTCCAGCTGAGAAGTTCATCCAGGTAGCAAAAGAGAAAAATGCCGATATTATAGGTTTATCTGCTCTCCTGACAACAACCATGCCAGCTATGAAGGATGTCATTGCTGCTTTAACAAAAGAAGGCATAAGGAAAAATGTAAAGGTTATGATAGGTGGGGCACCTGTTACCCAGGATTATGCCGATGAGATAGGAGCAGATGGATATGCTCCTGATGCAGCATCTGCTGTAGATAAGGCAAAACAGCTTCTTTCGGTTTAGGAGGGATTTAAATGCTTATAATAGGTGAGAAGATAAATACCACTTTAAAGCAGGCAAAAGAAATTGTGGAAAGAAAGGATGCAAAGGCCCTGCAGGAGCTTGCAAAAAGACAGATTGATGCTGGGGCCTCAATGGTGGATGTTAATGTTGGTACCCGTATTAAAACAGAGACAGAGGATATGAAGTGGGCAATCAAGACTATTCAGGAGGCATTAGATGTTGCCTGTTGTATAGATTCTCCCAATCCCGAAGTTTTAAAAGCAGGTCTTGAGGTCCACAGGGGGAAAGCTCTTATTAACTCAACAACTGCGGAGAAAAAAAGATTAGAAGATGTCCTTGCTTCAATAAAAAATTTTGATTGCAAGGTGGTTGCTCTAACTATGGATGATGAAGGTATTCCTGAGGATGCTGAGAAAAGGTACAGGATTGCTGCCGGTCTGATAGAAAGACTTAATAGGGAGGGTTTTGCATTAGATGATATCTACATTGATCCTTTGATAAGACCTATCTCTACGAATTCTGATTCAGGTAAAGCTGTGCTGGATGCTATAGGAAAGATCTCCACCTCTTTTCCCGGAGTTCACATTATCTGTGGATTGAGCAACATCTCTTTTGGCCTGCCCAGAAGGAGCCTTTTAAACAGAGTATATCTGGCGATGGCAATGGCAAAGGGTCTGGATGCAGCGCTGGTGGATCCACTGGATAAGGATTTGATGGCTACAATTATATCTGCCAGGGCTCTTCTGGGAGAGGATGAGTTTTGCGCAAATTACATATCCAGCTTCCGTGAGGGAAAACTACAGTAAATAACTATAAGTTTGACTTGAATAGAGGGAGAAATTATAATGTTGTAATCTGTCTGACAAGATTACTGGTAAAACAATAAGGAATTTCAATGTTTAAAAAGGTTCAAACCAAAAAAGTTTATATGAAAATAGTGGAACAAATTCGAGATCTGATAAAAGATGGTAAACTAAGACCAGGAGACAAACTTCCCCCGGAATATGTGCTCGCAGAACAGTTTGGAACCTCCCGTCCCTCTATAAGAGAGGCACTAAGTGCCCTGGAAATTTTGGGTATAATAGAAAGCAGAGGAGGAAAAGGTAATTTCATAAGGGATAATCTTAACTCAGTTTTCTACGAGCAGAAATTTAAGGAGCTTGAGGAGGAGAAAAGTCCCTTTGAACTATTGGAGGCAAGAAAGGCAGTGGAGGCCGAAATTGCTGGCCTTGCTGCCCGGAAAGCAACAAAAGAGGATATAGCTACCATCCAGGCTTGCCTGGATAAAATGAGGGGTCTCCTCACAAATATTCCTGAGGTTATGGAATCTGACAGAGAATTTCACATCAGTATAGCAAAGGCAGCTCATAACAGTATCCTTTTTTCAATGATGAGTTACTTGGCTGATGAGTTAAAAGAAAAACTATGGGTAAATCTTAAAGAGAAAAGCTGGAGTATTCCTGGACGTCCCCAGAAGTATCTTGAAGAACACATTCAGATCTTTGATGCCATTAAGAATAAGGATAGCACTACCGCTTCCAGTAGAATGTATCATCATTTAGCTGAGGTAGAAAAAGATTTACTCAGAGAATAAGAAGGCAAAGATACAGGAGGGTTTAAATGGCATTCACCCCAAAGGGGATTATTCCCGCAATGGTTACTCCTTTTGATAAGGAGGGAAAAGTAAACAAGGCTGTGTTGAGAAGGCTGGTTAATTTTTTAATTGAAGCCGGGGTCCATGGTCTTTTTCCTGTAGGAAGTCAAGGGGAGTTTTATGCCCTGGACAGGGAAGAAAAGAAAAAAGTTATGGAGATTGTGGTAGATGAGGCAAATAAAAAAGTTCCCGTATATGCAGGAACAGGTGCAATTACCACAAAAGAAAGCATTTACCTGACCAGGATGGCTGAGGATATAGGTGTAGATGCTGTGTCTGTAATCACCCCTTTTTTTATCTCCCCTGATCAGAATGAGCTGTATGAACATTACCTTGCCATTGCCAGATCTACTAATCTGCCCGTTCTTCTTTACAACAATCCGGGAAGAACAGGGGTGAATCTCTCCGCTGATCTGGTAGCTCGTCTTTCCGAAATTGATAATATAGTAGGCATTAAAGACAGCAGTGGCGATATGACCTTAACTTCAGAGTACATCAGGAGAACAGATGATAGTTTTTCTGTTTTATCCGGGAGAGATACCCTGATTTTTGGAACCCTTCTGCACGGAGGCAAAGGGTCAATTGCAGCCACAGCAAATGTAGTACCAAAATTGGTTGTGGAAATTTACGAGGCATATATGAGAGGAGATATAGAAAGGGCAAGGCAGGCTCAGACTGAGCTGGTTCCCTTAAGACTTGCCTTCAATCTTGGAAGCTTTCCCGTGGTAATAAAGGATGCTTTAAAACTTATGGGAATAGATGCTGGTTCGACCAGAGCTCCTGTTAAATCCCTGGATGAGGATAAGAAAGAGAAGTTAAAAAAAGTTCTCCAGCAGATGGGGTTGTTGAGGAATTAGCTTAGGTTTACAGAAAACATACGGAGAAGATGAAATGAGGGAAAATAGGGTAAAAAAAGCACTGAAAGAAGGGAAAGTAGTAATTGGAACCATGGTCTCAGAAGTGAGGTCTCCAGGGATAGCTCAGATGTTAGCTACAGCTGGATTTGACTTTATGGTAATTGATTTAGAGCATTCCGGTTTCAGTATTCAAACGGTGGCAGACCTTATTCTGGGAGCAAGGGCAGCAGGTATTACCTGTATTGTTAGAGTTCCCAGTAAGAAAGGTCATCACCTGCTTTCTCGACCCTTAGACGTAGGGGCACAGGGGCTTCTGGTTCCTCAGGTGGAAACTAAGGAAGAAGTGGTTGAGATTATTAAAGCTACAAAATATTATCCCCTGGGACAAAGGGGAATGGCTTTAAGAAGAATTCATAGCGACTTTGTCAGAAAAGATGCCCTTGAAATCACCAGAAGCGCCAATGAACAGACTCTTATCATACTCCAGATTGAAAGTAAAAAAGCAATAGATGGCCTTGATGAGCTCCTTTCCGTGGAAGGTGTAGATGCTGCTCTTATTGGTCCAAATGATCTTTCCCAGAGTTTAGGAATCCCCGGTCAAACCACCCATCCTAAGGAAATCGAGTATATTGGCAAGATGGTTAACATCTGTAAGGAACATAATGTACCCTCAGGCATACACCTTGGCAGTGTTGAGGCTCTTAAAAAGTGGATTAACGAAGGGATGAGACTTATTATGGTCTCCAGTGATATTAATATGATTGTCGAGACCGCTGCCAGGTTGGTTAGAGAACTAAGAGAGGTGGCGAAAAATATAAAGGAGGGAGAGGTTGTTTAATGTAGATTTTGATAAATGCCGGGTCGTTGATCTTACCAGAGAGCTTATTCCGGGCAAAGAAAAACGCCGACTACAGATAAAAAGAGGACTCATACCTAAGGATGATACTTTTATGCACGAAATTGACACCATGAGTCATATAGGAACTCATGTAGAGGCCCCATCTCATTTTTTTGAAAAAGGCAAAGATGTTACTGATCTGCCTGTTTCACAGTTTATGGGGAAAGCAAGGCTCGTGGATGTAGACTTTGTTGAACCACATCAGCCAATTACTCCAGATTTTTTAGAAAAAGCTGTAGGCGGAGCAAAGGATGTAGAGGTTATTATTCTCAGAAATATAAAAAAGTCACAATTTCTGGAAGAGTCAAAAAACAGGCACTACCTCACTGTTGAGGGGGCAAGGTGGCTGGCGAGCAAGTCAATAAAGATGCTTGTTTTTGATAATTCCTTTGCTACAGGAAAGGATAAAGACCAGACACGCCGTACCCACGAGATATTACTTGGCAAAGATGTAATTCTGGTGGAACAGGTTGATAACCTGGATCAGATAAGAAAAAAAGAGGTCTATTTCATGGCTCTACCTCTGAGGATTAAGGGTCTGGATAGCTCTCCGGTAAGGGCAATTGTTATTGAACCAGAATAGCTGCAATATGAGGGGGGGATGAAAAAGAAAGTATTAATTATCCAGCCAATTCATAAAAGTGGAGTGGAACTTTTAGAAAAAGAAGTTGATGTTGTCTTTGCCCCGGATCCCTCTGTTAAAACAGTGTGCAGTAAAATCAGGGGAGTACATGGAGTTATAGTAAGGACTGCTCCCTTTACCAGAGAGATTATCGAGTGTGCTGATAAATTGGAGGTAATTGGTAGAGCCGGAGTTGGAGTGGATAACATAGATATCAAGGCTGCTTCTGAGCGGGGGATCCCCGTTGTATATACACCTGATGCTAATATGGTCTCTGTGGCTGAGCACACAATCGGTTTTATTGTTGCTCTGGCCAAAAGGCTTTGCATTGGTGATAAGGCAACCAGAGAGGGAAATTTTACCGTAAGGGAGGAGTTTACAGCAATAGACCTGGAGGGGAAAACTCTGGGAATTATTGGAGCAGGAAGGGTTGGTTCCACTTTAGCCAGAAAGTGCAGGGCTGCCTTTGATATGAAAGTTTTAGCTTATGACCCTTATATTTCTTCAGAAAAAGCTCGGGAAATTGGTGTTAGCTTATGTGAGAGTTTACAGGAATTTTTGGCCAGGTCAGATTTTGTGTCCGTTCATGTTCCTCTCACTCCGCAGACTAAGGGTTTGATCGGGGAGAAGGAGCTGAAACTTATGAAAAAAAGCGCTTTTCTCATAAATGTGGCCCGAGGTGGAGTGGTGGACGAGGAGGCTCTGTATAAGGCCCTTAAGGAGAAGTGGATAGCTGGTGCTGCTACGGATGTTTATTCTGAAGAACCTCCATCACCGGATAACCCTTTACTCAAAGCAGAAAATATTATTTTATCC
>QMQA01000122.1 GCA_003648845.1 Candidatus Aerophobota bacterium | reverse complement strand
TAGCTTTATAGCAGGAGTGCTTTTTTCTTTAAATGGCCAAAAACTATTTAAAATGCTTTCTTTTCTATACTTGGGGACGAGTGTGATTTTACTCATACTCGCTGTAAAATCTCTTTTTTTTCAACTTATACCACCCCCTCACTACCACTATACTAAAACCTTGTTTACCCAGATCAATAACCCTCAACAAAAGGCGAAAATTGTTTACACTAATTGGAGTGCGTTAGGGCGTACCGATGTAGTGGAGGATGACAACTCTTTGCGTAAGTGGATATATATTGATGGTGGTGCAGGAACACCAATGTTAAGATTTGATGGAAATTTAAGAAAATTGGATTACCTCAAAAAAGACATAGGATTTTTCCCTTATCTATGGGGCGAAACTGATGAGGTGCTTATAATTGGTCCCGGAGGAGGAATAGATGTATTATTTGCTTTGATAGGAGGTAGTAATAAGGTTATTGGAGTAGAGGTTAATCCCGGAATTGTACGAGTTATGCATAAATTTTCAAAGTTCAATGGAGGAATTTATGAGGATTACGATAATGTGCAAATAGTAGTAGATGAGGGACGAAGGTTCATGAGGGCTTCTAACGATAAATTTGATTTACTTTATCTTTCCTTAGTTTATACCCAATCTGCAGAGCTAAAGGGTTATTCATTCACTGAGAACTATGTGTTCACCCGTGAGGCCTTTGGTGAGTATCTTGCTCATCTTAAACCAAATGGTAGGCTGGTTATTATATTCCACGATATTTACGATTTAACAAAAGGGTTCATCACCGCACTTAAAGCTTTGCAGGAGAGTGGGGTAAAGAATATACAAGAAGCATCGAGTCACATTATTGTTATCAACGGTTCCAGGAATGATACTATTTTCAGGCCTCTTCTGGTAGTAAAAAAATCTCCATTCACTTCCCAGGAGATAAAAAAGATAAGTAAGTTAGCACTCAAGTTAGAATTTACTCCTCTATTTCTACCTTACTGGAAGAGAGGAGAATTTTATGCTATAATTTCCAAAGGAGAGGAAAGTCTCCAAGGTTTTATCTCTTACACCAGTGCTAGAGTTGCTCCTGCGACTGACAATAGCCCGTTTTTCTATCAGTTTGATAAAGGAGTCCCTTTGGAGTTGAAGGTGCTACTTTACCCTATAAGTTTTCTCCTTTTGAGTATGATCTTTTGGATTGTTATATGGGAGAGGAAAAGAATAAAGGAAAATACAAGATTGGGTACGTTTCTGGCAGTTTATTTTTCCGTTCTGGGTATAGGATATATGCTGATCGAGGTTTCTCTGATCGAGAAATCTCTTCTCTTTTTGGGTTACCCTTCCCTTTTACTCTCAGTGGTTCTTTTTTCCTTACTTTTATCTAGCGGGTTGGGTAGTTTGCTTAGTGAACGACTGATTGGCAAGGAAATTTCAAAAAAGATTGTTCTTGTACCACTTGGCATATCTGTCATAATTATTTTTTACATCCCCTTGTTAAGTTTTCTTTTTGACCACTTTTTAACAATGAGCATCCTCCTTCGTTCATTGATAGTAATGGGGGTGGTGTTCCCTGTAGGTTTTTTAATGGGAATACCTTTTCCTGTGGGATTACAGATATTGCGCAGATATTCTCCCCAACATATCCCCATTGCATATGCGGTTAACGGAGTAGCCTCAGTAGTAGGCTCTATAGTGGTTCTGGTGATAGCTTTGTTATTTGGATTCACTCAGGCACTCTTGTTGAGTGCAGGAGTCTACCTAATTGCGTGGTTGCCCCTGTTATACATAGTTCCTGATTTATCTTTATCATAGTAAGCTCTATATTTATTTGTTTGAAGGAGGTGATGCTTACGAGGTAAATTATTAAATAGTCTATTTTTTTACTAGCACCTTCAAATACTAATACATTCAAAGGAGGAAGAAAGTGAGAAGGGTGAAGATTTTGATCTTTGTTTTTTGCTTTCTTTTTGTGCTGGTTGGAGGATATGAAGTTTTTTCTCAGGCTGATGCTAAACAATTAAAAGTTGTCTTGGTAACAGATGTTAATGGGTTGGGAGATAAATCTAAAAATGATTTTACCTGGGATGGAGTAATTAAGGCTTATAGAGAATTAAAGGTAAAAGTTGGTGTTCTTCAGCCTGCGAAGGAGGATGAGTATGAAAAAACTTTGAAAAAAGCAGCTGGCGATGCCGATGTTGTTGTTCTGGTGGGACCTCAGATGCAGAATTCTTTGTTAAGGGTTGCCCCTAGATATTCAAAGACAAAATTTGTGTTTATAGAGGGGAAAGTTAATCAGCCAAATGTGGTCTGTTATTCATTTAAAGTGGAAGAGGGAGCTTTTCTGGCAGGTCTTCTTGCGGCAAGGATGAGTGAGACTGGTAAGGTTGGTTTCATAGGTGGAGTTTCTGATCAGCAAACACAGGCGTTTGAATTTGGATATCGGGCAGGTATTATTACTTACCAAAAAAATGTACAGAAGGAACTCGAAGTGGTAAGTTCTTATACAGGTAGTGTTGAGGATAGAGATAAAGGGAAAAAGGTTGCTTTGCAGCAAATTAAGCAAGGAGTGGATATTATTTTTGGTGCAGCAGGGGATGGATGCAATGATGGACTAATAGAGGCTGTAATGGAGCAACCGGCTGATAAAAAGTACTATGCAATTGTTCTTAATCCTCATAAGGAATGGGAAGCTATGCAACCAATTGGCGAACACTGGGCTATAGGTAGAGTATTAACTAGTGTGGTCAGAAGGTATGATATGGCGGCTTTTTATGGGATCAAGAGCGTTATTGAGGATAAATTTACTCCAGGTATGCACATTCTGGGCGTTTCAGAAAGAGGAATTGATCTTAGCGAAATGCAGTATACTATCGAGTATGTCCCTACCGATATATTAGAATTTCTATCAAAGATCAAGAAGGAGATTATTGCAGGACACATCGAGGTTCCTAAGAATAAAGAGGAATATAAAAAATTTAAACCTGTTACCTTAAAATAGAACAACAAGGCAATGAAAATAATCAGAGAAAAGATAGTGGTAGACTTTTTATTATTAGTATATTTATTCATCTAAAGACACAGACTTAACTGGGAATATCAACTTAAGCCAGTGAAAGGCGAGGATAGTGAAGTCACAGGTTGCTCTGGTAAGAGTACATCCTCAGGCAACAGCACCAATAGTGCTAAGGAAGGTGAAAGAAGTTATTGACCTTATTGGAGGAGTTGCCAACTTTTGTAGCAAGAACGATAAAGTTTTAGTAAAGCCTAATATTTCAAGTCCAGATGGTTTTGAGTGTGCCAATCCCTCGGTTACTTGGGCAGTGGCAAAGGTTTTCTCCGAATATGGTTGCGAGGTACTAATAGGCGAGGATCCAGCTATTCCTATTAAAGAAGATTTTGCCTACACAGAATATGGCTTATATGAACTGGCTGAAAAGGCAAATGCAAAAGTGGTTAGTCTTCGCCATGGGCCTCACACCAGAGTGAAAGTTCCTGAACGTGGTTTTTTTTCAGAAATCGAGGTTTCCAGAATTGCTCAAGAGGCTAACCTTGTGGTGAGTGTTGCGGCAATGAAATCAGCCAACATTACCACCGTGACCCTTGGTTTGAAAAATATGAAGGGATTAGTAAGACCTGACTGGAAAAGAAAATTTCACTGTCAGGGGTTAACTCAAGGTATTGTAGATTTAAATACTGCGGTAAAACCAGGTCTTACCATTATTGATGCAACTTTTGGTAAAGATTTATCTGCAAGGGTTTGCTTTCCTGTGGGTTTAATTATAGCAAGTTCTGACCCTGTAGCTGCGGATGCTGTGTGTGCAAGAATTATGGGATTTGATCCTCAGAAAATAGAACATATCAAATTAGCCAAGGAAGCAGGACTTGGTGTTCTTGATCTGGAAAATATTGAGCTTAAGGGAGAAGAAATTAAGAATTGGATTGGCAAATTCCCTTTTTCTTGCCCCAAGAATCCTTTTAAACTGGTAGAGGAAAGTGGGGGAAGGATAAAAATCATTCAGGGGAATCCTTGCAGTGTCTGTTTGAATGAATTAGGTCAAAGTCTTTATCTATACAAAGATCATTTAAAAGAGTTTAAAGATATACAAATTCTGATAGGACCTGAGGCAAAACCGCGGGTATCTTCAGGAGACATTATCCTCTTTGGCAGATGCCTTGAAAAGTATAAAGATGAAGGCATCTATATAAATGGTTGTCCGCCCCATGAGTATAAGCCAGCGAAGACAGGTTCTCTGAAAAAAGTTTTGGCCATGATCTTGGAGAGGGATAGCTAAAGCTGGAAGCATTTACATGGACTCTACAAGCAATCGCTTTAATTCCTTGTTATCGGTTTGACCCTGCTTCTTTAGAAGGTAGCATCTCTTCATGATCTACCAGAGATTTTTCAGGAGATAGAGGAAGTCCCAGGAGGAAGTCCCAGCTTGTTAAAAGTACTGGCGTCAGGAAGGCGAAGTAAACCCTTTTGTTGGCATAGCTGTAGACTACAGAGTACTAATTTAAAGGAGTTGTAAATGAAAGCAGCTGTTTGGTATGGCGAAAACGATGTAAGAGTTGAAGAAATAAAAAAGCCTTCCATTAAGGAAGGAGAAGTTTTGATAAAGGTTAGAGCTGCTGGTATTTGTGGAACAGATTTGACGATTTACAAAGGGAAATTTCCCCGTTCTCGCCCTCCCCTTATCCCTGGTCATGAGTTTGCCGGAGAAGTTGTTGCTGTTAAGAATGTCCCTTCTCACCTTAAGATAGGAGACAGAGTGGTGGTAAACCCCCTGCTTTTTTGTGGTAGATGCATCGCTTGTAAAATGGGTTTTTCCAATGCTTGCCCAAAGCTGAGGTTAATAGGGGTTGATATAGATGGTGCTTTTGCAGAGTTTGTTAAAGCATCATGGGAAAAGGTTCACAAGATACCTTCTAATTTTCCTTTTGAAACTGCGGCTCTAATTGAGCCTGTGGCGGTGGCACTGCATGCAGTGAAAAAGTCAACTTGCGGAATTGGCGACCTTATAATGGTTATGGGGGCAGGTCCCATTGGAATATTGGTTGCTATGATTGCAAGGATAGCTGGTGCTTCCCAGGTTATTGTGACAGAGGTGCTTGAGTATCGGGTTAAGC
>QMQA01000121.1 GCA_003648845.1 Candidatus Aerophobota bacterium | reverse complement strand
GAAGAATGGAACCTGGCGTTAAAAGATATTTCTGTTCTCGTGAATAACTGGGTCAACCGACGCTAATTTTTATTCTACTTCTAAGGCTGCCAGGAAGGCCTGCTGGGGAATGTTTACATTTCCGAATCTTTTCATTCTCTTTTTACCTTCTTTCTGCCGTTCCAGAAGTTTTTTCTTGCGGGTCACATCTCCTCCATAAAGGGGAGCAGTTACATCCTTCCGTAGAGCAGGAATGGTTTCTCTTGCAATTACCCTTTTACCAATTGCGATTTGAATAGGAATGGCAAATTGATGCCGGGGTATAAGTTCTTTTAGCCTTTTAGCCAATGTTCTGGAGATTGAGTAAGCTTTATTTTTATGAACAATTAATGAAAGAGCATCCAGAACTTTTCCGTTAACCAGGACATCAAGTTTGACTAATTCTGCCTCCTGATATTCTGCATGTTCGTAATCAAAGCTGGCATATCCTCTGGTTACTGACTTTAATTCATCGTAGAATCTGGTAGCAACTTCAGCCAGAGGTAATTTGTAAAGTAAAAGGACACGTGATTTATCCAGCCATCTCAGATCGAGAAAATCTCCTCTTTTTTTCTCCAGAAGGTCAAAAATTGCTCCCAGGTATTCCTGATGAGTAATTATATTTGCCTTAATGCAGGGCTCCTCAACTACTTCTATTTTCCTGTTAGAGGGAAATTTGCTGGGATTATCCACTTCCATTATTTTCCCATCGGCTGTTAGCACGTGATAAATAACATTGGGAGCAGTGGTTACAAGATTAAGGTCAAATTCTCTTTCCAGTCTTTCCTGGACTATTTCCTTGTGGAGAAGGCCCAGAAATCCACAACGAAATCCTGGACCAAGAACCGGAGAGCTTTCGGATTGAAAAGTAAAAGAAGGGTCGTTTAGTTTTAACTTATTCAGGGCGTTTTTCAAACGTTCAAAGTTTTCTCCCTCAGCAGGATAAATTCCGCAAAACACTACTGGCTTTGGTTGTCTGTATCCCGGCAAAGGCCGAGCAGTAGAATTCCCCTTTTCGGTTAAAGTATCTCCCACCCTTAAATCAGATATATTCTTTACATTGGCAATAAAATATCCCACCTCACCTGACTGTAAGTTTTGAGTCGGGTATCTTTTAAGTTTTAAAATACCCACCTCCTCCACCTTAAATTCCTTTCCGGAAGACATAACAACAATCTTCATTCCTGGCTTGATGATCCCTTCAAAAACCCGGATATAACCAATTACCCCTCTGTGGGTATCAAAGAAAGAATCAAATATCAATGCTTTAAGAGGCAGGTGATTTGCCTGGCGAGGAGGTGGAATTTCTTTGACTATAGCCTCAAGAACTTCTGGTATACCTGTTCCATCTCTTGCACTTGTCAGAATGACATCAGTACTTAATCCTAATTTCTGCAGTTGAGATTTTACTCTTTCCGGATTAGCAAGAGGCAAATCTATTTTATTTATAACAGGTATTATGGTTAGCTTTCTTTTTTGAGCAAGATAGAGATTGGCTATGGTTTGAGCTTCCACACCCTGCGCAGCATCAACAAGCAGTAAGGTTCCCTCACAGGCAGCAAGAGCTCTTGATACCTCGTAACTGAAATCTACATGACCGGGTGTATCGATAAGGTTGAGAAGGTATTGTTCCCCGTTTCTTGCTCTATAGGTGAGAGTGATGGTGTGCGCTTTTATGGTGATTCCTCTTTCTCTTTCCAGGTCCATTGTATCAAGAGTCTGCTCCTTCAGCTCACGAGGAGACAGAGTATGAGTGTATTCCAGTAAACGATCAGCCAAAGTAGATTTGCCGTGGTCTATATGGGCTATTATGGAGAAATTTCGGATATTCTTCTGGTCCATCTGTGTACTTTAAAAGATAATGTGTGAGTTATAAGCACTTAAGCTTTTTGAAAGAATTTTCTGGAAAACTGGGGGTCTATCCTTTGACAAGAAGGGAAAGTTTGCTAACTTTTATCTATCTGATTAAGTTTTTTCATAACTCTGGCTTTTTCACGAGCTGCTTTGTTTTTATGCCATACACCTTTTGCCCAGGCAGAGTCAATCATGCTTATAAGCCGGGGCAGATTCTTTTTTGCCTCTTCAAGTTTTTTCTCATTGATAAGCTGGAGAAATTTTTTTATACTGTTTTTTACACGATTTTTAATCTGACGATTGCGTATTGTTCTTTTTTCTGTTTGTCGCACTCTTTTTTTAGCTGATTTGGTCTGGGGCATACTTTTCTCCTTCAGATTGGATTTATAGCATTTTATAAAAATTTTTTTATTTGACAAGGAGGAAAAAATAAGAAAAGAGGGGATTATAAGGTCTGCCGGAATAGTGAGTATTGGTACCTTTATCTCTCGCATTACCGGTCTTATAAGGTTGCAGGTGATTGCTTATTTTTTTGGTTACTCTCAGGCTACAGATGCTTTCTGGCTGGCTTTTTCTTTACCCAATCTTTTGCGAGCTCTTCTTGCCGAAGGAGCCTTAAGCTCCGCTTTTGTCCCCGTTTTCAGTGAATACTGCTCCACAAGAGGAGAAAGAGAAGCCTGGAGACTGGTAAACAACATTTTTAGTCTGCTTTTGCTTATTACAGGAAGTGTTGTTCTCCTGGGAGTATTTTTTGCTCCCTTTTACATTCCCTATTTCGCCATTGGATTTAGGGGAAACCCTGCCCAGTTAAATCTGACTGTTTATCTTGTCCAGCTAATGTGGCCATTCCTTTTGTTCATAAGCCTTGCTGCCCTTGTTATGGCGGTTCTTAATTGCAAAGGACATTTTACATCTCCAGCTTTTGCTCCTGTTTTTTTTAATTTTTCTCTTATTATCTCAGCCATAATACTTATCTCCAGAGTGGGTATTTATAGTTTAGCAATAGGGGTTATTTTTGGAGGGGCCTTACAACTTTTTGTTCAGTTTCCCTCTTTGATTAAAAAAGGTTTTAAATATCAATTTATTATTTCCTGGAAAGATGAAGGTGTGAGAAGGGTTTTTAAGTTAATTGTGCCAGCTATTCTTGGAAGTATAACTCTTCAGATAAGTGTACTTATTACTCGAATATTTGCTTCCACTCTTCCTGTAGGGAGTATTTCAGGTTTGCAGTATGCTATGAGGTTAATTCAGTTTCCTCTGGGACTTTTTCCCATAGCTCTTTCTACAGTTATATTCCCCCATCTGTCTTCATTGGCTGCCGTAAAAGACATAGAAGGAGTTAGAGAATCGGTTGGTATGGGAATAAAAATACTTTCATTTCTTCTCATTCCTTCCTCAGTTGGGTTAATTATGCTGAGAAAGGAACTTGTGGCAGTTTTATTTCAACATGGAGCCTTCTCACTTCAGGATACCCTCATTACAAGTCAGGCTCTTTTTGGCTACTGTCTGGGACTTTTTGCCATGGGAGCTGTCATGATTCTCACCCGGGCCTTTTATTCTCTTCAGGACGTTGTAACTCCTCTCAAGGTTTTTATTCTCTCTCTTCTGGTAAATATAGCTTTTAATTTTATTTTAATTCGGCCCTTAAAACACCAGGGTCTGGCACTTGCCACCTCTTTATCGGTAATTTTCAATATGGGACTTTTAACTTTTTGGTTAAAGAGAAGGCTGGGAAGCATTGGTGGATACTCACTTTTAATCTCGATTTTGAAAGCCTGTCTGGCCTCAACTTTAATGGGAGGGGGTATCTATCTATTGTCATTGCTCTTTAATCTTCTAAATCCTGATTTTTCTTTTTTCTGGATGGTTGTCTATATTATTTTTAGTTTGGTCCTGGGAGTTGGTATAATTGCTGCCTCATCTTATTTAATGAAAATAGAAGAATTCAAAATTCTGATTGCCTCTCTTTTTAAACCAAAATGAGTTCAGTTAAAAATTTATCCTTTAAATTTATGGGTCTTGACCTTGCTGCAAAAATAATGCATCCTACAGGATGGGCAGTTATAGATGAGAGGGCTACTATTTGCATGGAACCAGGAGAGGTCTTTAGTGATTATGAAATTCTGGATAAGGTGAAAGTGATTCAACCTGAGTGGATTGGGATAGATGCTCCCTTGAGTTTTCCCAGGAATAAGATGAGGTCTTGTGATAAGCAGTTGCGGAAATTCGGTTCACCTGCTCTACCTCCTGTCCTGATCGCCTCTCTTACGAGAAGGGGAATGAAGTTATACCAGGTACTCACCAAAAAAGGCTACAAATGCATAGAAGTTTACCCCAGAGCTACCCAAAAAATTCTGGGGATAAAAACAGAGGGGAAAAAAACCGCAATGCAGTGGCGTGTATCCTGTCAGGAGGGAATATCCAGATGGGTTGGTGGTTTATCTTTGCCGAAAAGAAAGGTCTACTCCTCCCATATACTGGATGCTATTCTTTGTGCCTATACAGCCTATTGCAGGTGGAAAGGAACCTATATGGAGATCGGGGATGAAGAAGGAAAAATAGTTGTGCCTTGTTGACAAAATCCTTTTTAATATTAGTTTATTCAATAATAAGTATTCCTGAGGAGGAAAAGGTGAAAAATGTGGTTGCTGTTATCCTGGCTGCTGGAGAAAGCAAAAGAATGGGGTCAAGTTTAAGCAAACTTCTCCATCGTTTGGGAGAGCACTTTTTGGTGGAGCTTCCGGTAAAAGCTTGCCTGGAGGCTAAAGTGGGAAGGATAATAACAGTGGTGGGTCATCAGGCAAACAAAATCAAGGAAGTTTTGAAGAACAGGTGTGAGTATGTCTATCAGGAAAAAAGATTAGGGACAGGAGATGCCTTAAGACGTGCAGTTCCTTTATTTAACAGCTTTAATGGGGAATTGCTGGTGCTTCCCGGAGATGCTCCTTTTATAACTGGTTCTGTTCTGGAAGCTCTTGTTAACTATCATAGAAAGAAAAGACCGGCTGCAACTGTTTTAACTGCCATTTTTCCTGATCCTGCATCTTACGGAAGAGTTATTCGGGATGGCTATCAACTGGTGAAAAAAATTGTGGAGAGTAAAAACGCCACCCCTCAAGAGCTAAAAATAAAGGAAGTTAACTCCGGTATTTACTGTTTTGATACTCAGAAAGCTATATCAGCTTTATCTTTTCTTAAACCAAACAGGGTAAGCGGGGAAATTTATCTGACCGATGTTTTTGAGTTTT
>QMQA01000120.1 GCA_003648845.1 Candidatus Aerophobota bacterium | reverse complement strand
TTTAATATATAGTGCGAAGGAAAATAAAAAATTAAAAAGAAATGTTTTCATGCCCTCACACCAACCTTGCAAAAATACGGTTTTGCTATTTCTGCGAGTTCTTTGAGCTCTTCCTCGGTATAAGCCTTTTCATTACGGAATGAGGGGTCTAGCGTGATTCCGGGTCTGAACTGCTGTATGTAGTAGGCCCTTGCACCTTTCAGCCATATCCCTATCTTTTCTATATCTTCCTTTGAAATCAGACTTTTCGGGCATGTGGTTCTGAACTCATAATCTATGCTGCTGTTCATGATTATTCTTATTGTTTCATTGATAAGATTCATGTCAACCCTGCATCTGCAAACCTCTTCGTATCTCTCAGGTGGGGCTTTTATATCCATCGCAATATAATCCACAAGCTTTTTTTCTATAAGATCCTTTACCATTTCTGGATTTGTTCCGTTTGTATCAAGTTTAACGGATATTTCCAAATCATTTAATTTTTTTATAAATCCGGGCAGGTCTTTATGAAGCGTAGGTTCGCCTCCTGTAATGCATACACCATCTATCCATTTTTTTCTGTTATTTTCCAAAAATTGTAGCACATCATTTTCATTTATAGTGGGTATTTCTTCTGGTCTCTCTATCAAATCCGGATTCTGACAGTACGGGCATCGAAAATTACAATAAGGCAAAAAAACTACAGATGCCATTTTTCCGGGATAGTCTATGAGAGAGACCTTCTCAAAACCCTTTATCTCAAGCATATTTATTTTTTCAATTCTTCTTTAAGCAAACCTTCCACATTGAATGGTTTTCTCTGCCTGAACTCTTCCACTTTTCCGTCGTTCCATCTCCTCACAGGCCTGAAATAGCCTACTATCCTTGAAAACACTTCACATTCCCTGTTACATTTTCCCATATTATCACCTCTTATTTTCCATTAACTTCCATAGGACACCTGTGATGCTCTCCTTTTATATATCCGTGAACAGGGCATACACTAAATGTCGGTGTTATACTGTAGTATGGAAGTTTTGTGTTTTCTGCAATCTTTTTCACCAATATCATTGCACATTCCCAGTCAGGAAGTCTTTCTCCCAAGAATGTATGGAATATCGTTCCTCCTGTATACAGGGGCTGGATATCGTTTTGATGCTCTAAAGCAAAAAGCAAATCATCGGTATAATCCACAGGAAGCTGTGTGGAATTTGTCAGATAGGGGACTTTCTCTCCTGCAGTGTATATATCTGGATACATCTTTTTATCTTCCCTAGCAAGCCTGTAGGATGCGCTTTCTGCTGGTGTTGCCTCGAGATTATAAAGGTTTCCTGTTTCCTGTTGGAATTCCCTTATTGTTTCCCTCATAAAGAGAAGGGTTTTTATCGCAAGTTTCTTTCCTTCTGAGGATGCTATATTCTCGCCTATAAGATTGACACAGGCTTCGTTCATACCAACAAGACCTATGGTGGAGAAATGATTGTTGAATGTGCCTAAATAAACCTTTGTGAAAGGCATAAGACCGTGTTCAAGGTTCTTTTCCACCACCCTTCTTTTTATTTCCAAGGCATCTTTTGCCAGAAGCATGTAGTGCTTTAGTTTTTCAAAGAATTCATCCTCATTCTTTGCCTCATAACCGAGCCTGTTCATATTGATTGTGATTACGCCTATGGAGCCTGTGTTATCACCGGGTCCCCATATATTTCCAGGTCTCTTCAACAATTCTCTCTGATCGATGTTGAGCCTGCAGCACATTGCCCTTATCGATCTGGGATCAAGATCAGAACCTATGTAGTTCTGGAAATACGGTGTTCCGTACTTTGCGGTCATTTCAAAAAGTCTCTGTGCATTTTCACTGTCCCATTCAAAATCCTTGGTCATGTTATAGGTGGGTATGGGGAACGTGAATATCCTGCCTTTTGCATCTCCCTCTGTCATAACCTCTATAAAGGCTCTGTTTATCATCTCTATTTCTTCTGTGAGGTCACCATAGGTATAGCTCTGTTCTACTCCGCCAACGATTGCATGTTCATCCTTCATATCCTCAGGTACTGTCCAGTCAAAGGTGAGATTTGAGAATGGGTATTGGGAATTTCCACTTATGAATACCTTTCCCTTTCTCCTGACCACAACCGTGCCATTTCTCGTAGTGGGACACCACACGATACCATCATAATCCACGGTTTCTATTTCAGATATCTGTGTGTGATCGTGTTTTATCACACGTATCACATAGATGCCATTTTTGTTTCTGTAACAGGTACTTCCCCAGCCAGCCTTCAGGATGATCTCCTGTAGAACATCAGCATCCTCCCTTTTACTTGTGTATATCTTGTTTTCCTGAGGGGAACCATCAGCCTTCATATAGGTATCTATGAATATTCTTGCCTGTCTTGTGGAGAGATCTCTGAGTTCTTCTGGTATTCTTTTCACGTAATCTGAGAAGAATCTCTGGTAAATCTCTCTTGAAGATGGTCTGCTCAATCTGAATCTTATACAGTTTGTTTTTCCTGTAAATCCAGAAATCCTTGGCTGCTCATCAAATGTAAGACCACAGCCCGTGAGCGAGCTTCTGATTTCATTACAATTTTCGGGATTCACCTCTTCTGACTGATAGATGGCTATTCTCTCGTTTCTGCACAAGGAGCCTTCTGCGATTATCCATGCGAGTGATCTCACAAGATCATCATCAAGATTTAGCCCTTCGAACCTTCCAGCAATGGGAACAATAGGCATTGATGTTTTAAGATTCTCGGCCTCTTCGAATACATATTTTGATCTGGAAATTCCTTCACGGAAGTTATGTATTTTTCTCAGAACCCTGTGATTTGGTGTCACAAGCTGGTCTGTGATTCTGTTTCTGAGCCTGTACATCTTTCCCTTGTAGTAGTATTTTGTCATTTTTAGAACAGGCAAGTACTCTATTTTCTCTGTTTCTCTATTGAATGTTGCTATTATATCACCCTCTTTTAAATTCTTTCCTAGTTTCCAGCCATCCTTTGTGAGAATTTCTGTATCTTCGCTGAAACAGCCCCATCTTGAGGGTATGTTTAAGGAAAAAACCAGTTGCTGCATGTTTTGTTTTACCTCTCTGTAGCTGAGCTTATCCGCTCTTACAAATGGAGCAAGAAGCACATCCACGCTTGAAAAAGCCTGCGCTCCCGCAAATTCCATTTGAAGACAGCCTATATAGTTAACCATTTGGTGTACGATTGTTGACATGTGCTTTGCTGGCTTGCAGTCAACCTTGTTTGGGACACCACCGAAGCCCCGGATGAGAAGATTTTTCAGACTCCATCCTGCGCAGTAACCTACCACACCGTGAGAGAGATCGTGTATGTGAATATAACCTTTTTTGTGTGCCTCAGCTATAGCTGGTGTGTATATCTGTGTGAGGTTGTATGTTGCCATGACCTTTCCTGCAGTGTGCAGGAGAAGGCCTGAAAAGGAAAAGGCTTCGTTGCTGTTTTCCCTGACCCGCCAGTCGGTTCCGCCGAGGTATTCATCTATGGTCTTTATAACATCCACAAAGGTGGATTTCGTTTCCCTTATTTTTGCTTTCTGTTGCCTGTAAAGGATGTATGCCTTTGCTGTGTCTGCATAACCGCTCTTGATTAAAACCCTTTCCACAATATCCTGAACGCCTTCCACTGTAGGTATCTCGTTCTCACCTAACTGATATTCCAGAACAGCAACAACTTTATCTGCAAGCTTTTTTGCAAGTTCTTTATCCTTTCCTCCGACAGCCCGAGCAGCTTTCCATATCGCTTCAACTATCTTGTTTTTATCAAAATCCACAATCGTTCCGTCTCTTTTCCTTATTTTTTTAATCCTCGTCATCTTACTTCACCCGTGCTCTCAACAGCCTTTTGAGCTCCCTTTGAAAATCCTCTAGGTCTCCAAACTCTTTGTAAACCGATGCAAATCTTATATATGCAACCTTGTCCAGTTTTTTCAGTTTTTTCATCACCATATTGCCTATGTCTCGGCTGCTCACTTCGGTTGTTCTCTGCATTCTCAGCCTAGCTTCTATATCATCTGCTATTTTTTCTATTTCCTCTCTGCTTATCGGTCTTTTCTCACATGCTTTAAGCATCCCTGCAATGAGTTTGTTTCTGTCGAAGGCTTCTCTTCTTCCGTCTTTTTTAACAACCGTTAAGGATAGGGTTTCAACCCTTTCATAGGTTGTAAACCTTTTCTTGCATTTCAGACATTCTCTTCTCCTGCGTGTGACATCGCCTTCGATTGTTTCTCTTTTATCCAGTACTTTTGTGTCTGGATATCCGCAGTAAGGACATTTCATTTTTCACTTCCGGTGAGCATGAAAGTATAACAGTGTAATTTCTTCTTCCTTAATAGTAAATATACAATATATTGTACCTTTATCTTATTTTATATACAACATCCAGTATATATTTGGTATGGCATCATTTAAAAGCATTTTTATTCTTTGGTATAGTTTTCTCAGAATATATTCTTCAGTAAACATTCATAAGCTTTCTCAGAGCCATGTTCACCGGAATGAACACGAGAATATACCACCACATCCAGTTGTACTCCCCTACTATGTGCAGAAACGGAAATTCCCAGGAAACATAAGGCATGGGAACGGGAAGGTCAACAGACATATCAGCATAAGCCGAAGCAATAAAACTTATTGCTGAAAAAAATATTATAACCGATAATAACATGGGCTTGAGAGTGAGATGCATCTGTCTTCCATTAAGTTTCATTATTTCGCTTGTAAGTCTGTTCATCTCTTCCACATCACCTCTTTTCTGCGCTCTCTTTATCCTTTCCTGATATTTTTTCATTTCTTGCCGCAAATTTCTGAGCTCGTTCTGATTGGTTAAGTACTTATAGAGAAAGACCGTAATAGCAGAAAGAATTACAGACCATAATAATACTTCCTGATACGCCTGAAGTCCAAAGACCATATCTAATTTTTAATTTTTATTTTTAAAATAACCACACCATATTTCTCTTCACTCAGCTCTTATCTCCTTTAAGTACCAATTCATATTTACCTTTTCTACATTTTTCATATAATTTATCGATGAGTGCTAACAACCGAACAGAAGCCTGAAGGTTTTTTCAAGTTCACGTATGGCCTCCCTGTAATTGCCTGGTTTTATTTTTATTATTTTCAGTACACTCCCAGAAATCACTGA
>QMQA01000119.1 GCA_003648845.1 Candidatus Aerophobota bacterium | reverse complement strand
CTGCAAACTCTTAAAGCTGTCTGCATCACCTTTTCCATAGCCTCACTTTTGAAAATTATGTTATCCTTCTCCAGATTTTTCAGGTGGATCTTTGAAAGCTCGCATTGATATTTCTTTGTTAAACTCTGGCTTTCTTTTAATTTATCTCTAATTTCATTCAGGTAAGTGATATCCCGCTCGTTCACAACAACCAGCTCTATATTTCCTTCATCATCAAAAATCGGATTTCCTGTAACAAGGATGGTTTTTCCATTTTTTACTTTTTGTAGAATAGTAACAGAAGTTTTTTTCTCCAGCACTTCTAACGTTACAGATTTATCAAAAAAACCCTCCTTTATTAGATCTCTTACATTTTTACCAACCACTTCCGAGGCTTTAATTCCATTCATTTTTTCTGAAGCTTTATTTACCCTTAATACCTTTCCTTCTCCATCACTTATCCATAACCCATCAAAGGAAAAGTTAATAATACCATCTAACATTTTAATCTTTTGTTTGTCCGGATCCAGCTCTCTGATACGTTGTTTATTCATCTCGATAAACCTCCTCAAAACCAAAGCTTATGTTGGACTTGGGAGGTAAATAGCAAAAAAGAGGGGGCAACTGTCTATCCTCCTTATAGGAATCTAAAGTTTTTATCCTTCCTCTTTGCACCCAGTTTTAAAATCCCTGCCATTTCAACACCTCAAGATCTATCCTTTTAATTAAGCCATACCCGTGCTTTCATTATTCTTTAACTCTCTCAATACGTTATACAATTCACTGCATTACTATATTCCGGATTAGGGTAAGCAGAAGGGAGGGAAAGAATCCTGTTGCAAGAGGTTGTTACCTTAAGGGTCTCTGCAGGGAAAGTCAAAAGGCAAACAACAGTTTTTTTCTACAATAAAAGGGATGTTTTGCGATCTTATCTATGTTATGGCAACAGATCAAATAGAGCATGCAATGCCATAACCCACCAAATATTCAGTTTTTACCAGTAAGCTCCGTTATTAACAATCAATTTTGGCAAAGAACTATAATTAAAGGTAATTTCTTCTTAAGAAAATGTTTGTTTATTAAATACCACACCTTATCAGGCTGTCAAGTTTTCGCGGTTGTATGATAGAACCTGTGATGATAAAATTATGGTATAGAGAAAAGCTATTGAGCTTGTGATAAATTTTCAGGATATCAAGCAAGGCCATCTATAATTTCATAAAGAGCAGCTCCGGCAGGAACCATGGGATAAACATTTTCCTCTCTGTCAATACGAAAATCCATTACCACAGGCCCCTTAATACTTAAAGCTTTTTTTAAGGCCGGTTCTACTTCTTCCATTTTTTTCACTCTTATACCTTCCACACCGTAAGCTTTTGCTACCTTTACAAAATCAGGAACTCCAGAAATATCCACCTGAGAATAGCGACCTTTGTAAAAAAGTTGTTGCCACTGCCTGACCATGCCCAGATATCCATTGTTTAAAATGGCTACCTTTACCGGTATCTGGAATTTAGAAACGGTGGCCAGCTCCTGGATATTCATCTGAAAGCTACCATCTCCTGCTATATCAAAAACAACTTCATCTGGCCGGCCAATCTGGGCTCCAATAGCAGCAGGAAACCCATAACCCATGGTACCAAGACCACCAGAGGAGATGAAATTTCGGGGACGGGTGTAGCAGTAAAACTGAGCTGCCCACATTTGATTCTGCCCCACTTCAGTGCATATTATGGCTTTTCCTTTAGTTACCTGGTATATTTTCTCCACCACAAATTGGGGCTTTAATCTCTTGCCCTTATCGTATCTTAAAGGATATTTTTCTTTCCACTGGGCAATTTTCCTGTGCCAGGCCTCTCTTTTTTTCCCTCTGGTTAAAGCAGTAAGCCTGGAAAGTATTTTTTTGGCATCTCCAACTATGGGGATGTCCACCTTCACACTTTTACTTATAGCTGTTGGATCAATATCTATATGTATAATTTTCGCCTTGGGGGCAAACTCGGAAACTTTACCTGTGATCCTGTCATCAAATCTTGCTCCTATTGCTATGATGAGGTCAGCTTCACAAATTGCATAATTAGCATACCGGGTACCGTGCATTCCCAGCATTTTGAGAGAAAGAGGGTCATCCTCGGGAAAAGCGCCCAGGGCCATCAAGGTTGTAGTGACCGGGATATTATTATGATGAGCAAACTCATAAAGCTCTTTAGAAGCACCCGAGGATATTATGCCTCCCCCAGCATAGATAACCGGTCTTTCTGATCTGTCAATTTCTCTGGCTGCTAATTTTATCTGTTTGGGGTTTCCCTCATAGTGAGGATTGTAGCTTCTTATTTTAACCTCATCGGGATAAGGAGCACTGGTGGAGGAATTTTGTACATCTTTGGGAAGGTCAACCAGTACCGGTCCGGGACGGCCAGAACGTGCTATATAAAAGGCTTCCCTTAATATGCAGGGAAGCTCATCCACATTCTTAACCAGATAGTTGTGCTTGGTAATAGAATAAGTTATGCCGGTTATGTTAGCTTCCTGAAAGGCGTCATTTCCTATCATATAAGTGGGAACCTGTCCTGTAAGAGCAACCACAGGAATAGAATCCATGTAAGCAGTGGCAAGACCGGTGACAAGATTGGTGGCTCCAGGACCGGAGGTAGCAATACACACACCAACACGTCCTGTGGCTCTTGCATAACCATCGGCAGCATGACAGGCTGCCTGTTCATGGCGAGTGATAATATGACGTATCCGGGGCGTATCATACAAAACATCGTAAATAGGAATAACCGCACCTCCAGGATAACCAAATACAGTATCTACCCCCTCTTTAATCAAAGCCTCTATTACTATTTCAGCCCCTGTTCTCTTTTTCAATATTTCCCTCCTGTTTTCATAACTGCCGCCCGCAGCAATATTTATATTTTTTGCCACTTCCACACGGACAGGGATCATTACGCCCTATTTTCGATCTTGCTCTTTTGTTTTTCTCCAGTTTCTTCCCTAACATAGATGAGCTACTTTTACCTGCTCCGGTTAGAACCGGTTGAGGAGAAACTTTTCTAAAAGAAGGTTTTCTTGTAATCTGGACTTTAAATATCAGCTCTGAAACTTCTTCTTTTATTCTCTGAATTAAATCCTCAAACATATCATAAGCTTCCCTCTTATACTCAACAAGAGGGTCTCTCTGTCCATATCCTCTCAACCCTATCCCTTCCTTGAGAGAATCCATAGCGTAAAGGTGGTCTTTCCAGCGAGAATCAACGGTATGCAGAAGAACCATTCTCTCCAGCTCTCTCATCAGCTCTTCCCCTATCTCTTCCTCTCTTTTGGTGTAGGCTTTTTTTACTGCATCAGCAATCTTTTCTTTTATACCGTCTCTTGTATAAATTCCTTTCAAATCATCAACGTATATATCAGCAGAAAAAAGATTCCTGATCTTTTTTGTTAAATTCAACAAATCCCACTCTTCAGGGCGAACTTTCTCATCGGTATAGAATGAAACTATACTGTCAATGGTATCTGTTATCATTTCCCAGATTTGATCTTTCAAATTCTTGTTCTCCAGGATTTTGCGTCTTTCACTGTAGATTATCTCACGTTGCTGGTTCATCACGTCATCGTATTCCAGAAGCTGTTTTCTTATCTCAAAATTTCTCCTTTCCACCCTCTGCTGGGCTCTCTCTAAGGCTCTTGTAATCCAGGGATGTTCTATTGGTTGATTCTCGGGAATTTTTAACCTTGTCATAACCGCGGCAATTCTTTCTGAGCCAAATATACGCATCAGCTCATCTTCAAGAGAAACATAAAATTGTGCTGTCCCAGGAGCTCCCTGGCGTCCTGCTCTTCCCCTTAACTGATTATCTATACGGCGGGACTCGTGTCTTTCCGTACCAATTACAAACAGTCCCCCCAGTTCTTTCACTCCTTCTCCAAGTTTAATATCTGTTCCCCTTCCTGCCATATTGGTAGCAATGGTTACTGCTCTTTTTTGTCCTGCTTGAGCTACTATCTGTGCTTCTTTTTCATGATACTTGGCATTAAGGACAGTGTGAGGTATTCCCCTTTCTTTCAGCATCCGGGAAAGCTTTTCTGACTTTTCCACCGATCTTGTACCTACAAGGACCGGCCGTTCCTTTTTATAAAGTTCCTCTATTTTCTCTATTACGGCTTCAAACTTGGCTTTTTCAGTCTGATAGATTTTATCCTCCAGTTCTTCCCTCTGGCAGGGCTTGTGGGTAGGAATAACTATTACTTCCAAACCATATATCTTCATAAACTCTTCAGCTTCAGTGGCAGCTGTTCCTGTCATTCCACAGAGTTTTTCATACATTCTAAAGTAATTCTGCAAAGTAATAGTGGCAAGGGTCTGATTCTCACTTCTTATTGCAACTCCTTCCTTAGCCTCTACTGCCTGATGGAGACCGTCACTCCAGCGTCTACCGGGCATCAGTCTTCCGGTAAACTCGTCTATAATCACCACCTCTCCATCTTTAATAAGATAATCTCTATCTCTCTCATACAGCTCATGGGCACGGATAGCCTGATTTATGTGATGAACAAGCTGCCAGCCTCCTGTATCCTGATAAAGGTTATTCATTCCCAAAAGATTTTCTACTTTCCTCACACCCTCCTCAGTTAAGGCAACGGTATGGTCTTTCTCGTCCACCTCATAATCTTTACCTTTTTTTAATTTGCGAACTAATCCATCAATGGTATAGTAAAGTTCAGTGGATTCCTCAGCAGGTCCTGAGATAATAAGGGGAGTGCGCGCCTCATCAATGAGAATACTATCAATCTCATCAACTATGGCATAATGGTGACCCCTTTGTACCTGATCTTCTACGGAAGTTGCCATATTATCTCTTAGATAGTCAAATCCAAACTCATTATTGGTTCCATAGGTAATATCACACTGATAAGCTCTCCTGCGTTCTGCAGAATCCATACTATTCTGGATCACTCCCACTGAAAGACCTAAAAATTCATAAACTGGTCCCATCCATTCCCTATCACGCCGAGCCAGGTAATCGTTTACCGTAACCACATGAACTCCTTTTCCTTCCAGGCCATTCAGGTAAGCTGATAAAGTTGCAACCAGAGTCTTTCCCTCTCCATTAGCCATCTCAGCAATAGCTCCTCTGTGTAAAACTATTCCTCCCATTAGTTGAACATCGTGATGGCGAAGACCAATAGTCCTTTTTGCTGCCTCCCTTACCACAGCAAATGCCT
>QMQA01000118.1 GCA_003648845.1 Candidatus Aerophobota bacterium | reverse complement strand
GAAAATAATCCAGAATTAAGGATAAGGAAAGCCAAGACTGAAAGTGGGGAGGTTTTAGTACAGCTTTCGGTAGAAGAGGCTGTTTTAAGCTCTCCTCAATGGAAAGATTTCATTTCCCGGCAGGAGACAATTTGTGGTTCACAATTTACCAGATCAATAGAAAAGTTAAAAAAGATGTTATAATTTAATAAGTGGTGGTGACATTACGGATACTCTGTACAGATTTTGCGAGAGAAAAGCAGTAGATGAAAAACGATGATAAAATTAAAAATCAGTATTTTAAGCGTTCCTACTTTGCTCTGGATGGTCTCTGGTTTGTAATGGTAGAAAAGAGCTTCTCTTTGAAGGAGGCTCTAAAGATAGATGAAAAGGTTTGGAGGGTTCTTCCCAGGATTCAGGCAAGAGAAGTTAAAAAACTTCTTAACCTCAAAGAAGATACCTTCCAGAATTTTCTACGCGCCTTAAGGGTGAAGCTTGAAGCCGAAGATTATCAATACGAGCAGAAGCTAAGAGGAAAAGAGCTAACCCTCTCAATTAAAAAATGCCCCTGGTATGAGATAATCAAAAAATCTCAAAGAGAATATGTTCTGCCCAACAATATCTGCCAGATAGATTTTCAAACCTGGGTGGAGGAGTTCCATCTTAATTTAAAAGTGCAAATTAACTCCTGTATCTGTGGTGGAGATACGAATTGTGAGATTTACTTTCAACATGAAAGATAAAAGCAACATGTGAAATGCAAATAAAACAAAAAGCTCCTTTCAACGAAAAACTTGTAAAATTCTGTGAGAATCTTCTGAAATAAAGCCCACCTCAATTTTTTAAAGCAGAAAAGACACCCTGTCAGGTAGGTATGTTGGAACCTCTGAAAAAGCAAGACAAATTTGCTAAAAAGAACAAAAATTTCCTCGCTTTTTATCAAATCTTCCACCTGAAATTTAAGAAAAAAGTAACTTTATCGAGGAAGCTCATAAAAGAAATCAATGGCAAGTACTCCCCTTATCAGTAACTGTTCAAAAATTGGTGGATGAAATAGCTAAGATGTTCATCAGGTCAGGGATAGAAGTAAATTTTGTTAAAAATGGTTAAACTCTGATTTAGAAAGCAATAGAGGTGATCTATCCACCAAAAATTGAACAGTTACTCTCACGATGCGTACTTGACAGCCTTAATAAGTGTGGTATTTAATAAACAAAATACGTAAGTATTTCTTTAAGAGGAATTTACTCCTAACTATAGTTCTTTCCCAAAATTGATTAATAACAGAACGTATTGGTGAAAGATAGAGTATTCGTTGGAACAGGACATCACATGTACTCTGGTTGATATCTCGCAATTAGCATAGATGATATCGCAAAGCATCCCTTTATCAGAGAAGCTATTATTTGTTTTTCCCCTTTGAAGACTCGTGAGGTGACAAGCTCTTACAATAGGTTTCTTTCCTTCCCTTCTGCTTTCTCCTAATCTGATCGGAACTTTCCTTCCATACCGTTATTCCGGTAGTTGATGAACTTGGGCCATCGGTCATAAACCTTCTCCATACAGGAGAAATTGTTGAAGTGGATGCTGAAAGCGGAATAATCTTAAAAATATAGCACTTCATCCGGATGACCTGTTTGGTTGGTGATCCAATATCTGGCAAAAATTTCAAAAATAAGAGAATTTTGAAATGGATGGTAAGAAATGTCGAAAATACATGGAAACTTCGCAGACAGCACCTCTACTTAAGATCATAGACAGAGAAAGATCAGGAGAAGATATTCAGATCGCCACAGAGAAGGAAAAAATTGTGTCTCCTTTTATAGAGGTTCTTCGAGAGATAACTATGGCTAATATAATTCTGGGGACAGGGCATGTCTCAGTTCAAGAGATCAAAAAGTTAGTAGAAGAGGCTAAAAAGATAGGAATAAAAAAAATTCTGGTAAATCACCCTGAATTGAATATTATTAATATGTTCCTCAAGGATCAGATAGATTTAGCCAAAAAGGGGGTTTATTTTGAAAGATGCTTTTTTGTTGCAACTCCCTTAGGCCAAAGAATGGATCCGGCCAAGATAGCCGAAGCAATTAGAACAGTAGGTCCTGAGTCGACCATTCTGGCTACAGATCTGGGCCAAGTAGATAATCCTTCACCAGTTGAAAGATTGCAGAGTTATATCCGTTCTATACTTAAGAGGGGGATAACAAAAGAGGAAATAGAGATTATGGTTCGAGTAAATCCGCTTCGGTTAATAAACGGATAGAAACACACAAACAGGAAAGGGGCAGAGATAATTTTTTTTTTATTTCAGGGAGAACAATCTTTATTAAAGGATGGATATCCTGTTTAATGTACAGCTGACCTTGAATAGATATTGTAAGGTTCGATGCAATGGGACAACTCAACCATGCAAATAATCAGCCCTTGAGGGGAATAAGAGTGCTCGATCTATCAAGAATTTTAGCAGGGCCGTACTGTACCATGATGTTAGGTGATTTAGGAGCAGAGATTATTAAAGTTGAACAACCCAGAGTTGGTGATGGAACAAGACAGTGGGGTCCTCCTTTTAAAGGAGGGGAAAGTGCTTATTTTATCTGTATAAATCGAAACAAAAAAAGTATAACTGTAAATTTGAAGCATCCCAGAGGAATAAAAATTATAAAACAGCTTGTTAAGAAAAGTGATGTGCTTGTTGAGAATTTTCGTTACGGAACGATGGATAAATTAGGACTTGATTATGAAACACTTAAAAAGATCAATCCAAAGCTTATTTACTGCACCATTTCCGCTTTCGGAACGACAGGACCTTACAGGGAACTGCCGGGTTATGATTTTCTTGTCCAGGCAATGGGCGGAATTATGAGTATTACCGGAGAGCCTGATGGTCCTCCAATGAAAGTTGGGGTAGCTATAATAGATGTAACAGCAGCACTGTACGCTACAAGTGCCATTTTAGCCGCCTTATTTTATAGAGAAAAAACAGGTGAGGGTCAAAAGGTGGAAACTTCCCTTATTGAAGCTCAGGTAGCCTGGCTGATTAATGTGGGAAGCAACTATCTTGTTTCTGGTGAGGTACCCAAAAGGTATGGCAATGCCCATCCTAATATAGTCCCCTATCAGGTATTTAAGGTAAAAGACGGGTATGTTGCCTTAGCAATAGGGAATGATTTGCAGTGGAAAAAATTTTGTGAACTTGCTGGAGTTAAAGAGTTAGCCGAGAATCCCAAATTTGAAACAAATCCCAAAAGAGTTGAGAATCGAAAAGAGCTGATAAAAATTTTAGATAAGCTAATGTTAGAAAAGAGGGGGAAGGAATGGATTAAATTATGCAGGGATAACGGAATACCCTGTGGTCCCATAAACACTATTGATAAAGTGTTTAATGATCCACAGGTTTTAAACAGAGGGATGGTTGTTGAGGTGGATCATCCTACAGCAGGTAAGATTAAACTTGCCGGTATTCCTATGAAATTTTCCCGTACCCCAGCTTTTGTTAAAAGCCCCCCTCCTCTTCTTGGTGAACATACTAACGAGGTTCTTTCTAATTTACTTGGATATAGCAAAGAGGAGATCCTCAATTTAAGGAAGGAGCAAGTGATTTAGCATAAAGTTAAATTGGAAGCGAAAGTTATTAAGGCTCATACCAGGGATTTTGGAAAGGAGGCTCAAGGTGAGAGAGGTAGTTATTATATCAGCTGTGCGTACACCCATCGGAAAGTTTGGGGGCTCATTAAAAGATGTGCCTGCTCCCAGGTTGGGAGCTGTGGTTATTAAAGAGGCACTAAATCGAGCAGGCATTGAACCGGAAAGCGTTGATGAGGTATATATGGGAAATGTTATCCAGGCAGGACTTGGGCAAGGTCCTGCAAGACAGGCGTCTATTTATGCGGGTCTGCCTAAGGAGGTTCCTGCGGTAACTATAAACAGAGTTTGTGCATCGGGGCTTACCGCAGTGAATTTAGCGGCACAATCCATTGCTACAGGTAATGCCGATATTATGGTTGCTGGGGGAATGGAAAATATGAGTCGAGCTCCCTATGCTCTACTCAATGCAAGGTGGGGATATAAACTCTGGGATGCAGAACTGGTTGATCTAATGGTAAGGGATGGTTTATGGGAAGTTTTCAACAATTATCATATGGGCATAACTGCTGAGAATATAGCCAAGAAGTATAAAATATCTAGAGAAAGACAAGATAAATTTGCACTGGAAAGTCACAGAAAGGCTGTTAAAGCTATTAAGGAAGGAAATTTTAAAGATGAAATTGTTCCTGTTGAAATAGCAAGTGGAAAAAATGAATCTAAAATTTTCGATCAGGATGAACACCCACGGCCAGATACCAGCCTGGAAAAGCTAAGCAAACTTCCTCCAGTGTTTAAGGAAGATGGTACAGTAACTGCAGGAAACTCTTCTGGTATTAATGATGCTGCTGCTGCTCTTGTTCTTATGTCAGAGGAGAGAGCGAAAAAATTGGGGAAAAAGATCATGGCAAAGATTAAATGTTTTGCTTCGGCAGGAGTTGATCCAGCATATATGGGGTTAGGTCCTGTGACGGCGACGAAAAAAGCTTTAAAAAAAGCAAAACTAAGCTTGAAGGATATAGATGTTATTGAGGAAAATGAAGCCTTTGCAGCACAATCAATAGCTGTGATGGAAGAGCTGGATATTGACCCGGAAGTGATGAACTTAAATGGAGGGGCTATCGCTCTGGGTCATCCAATTGGTTGTACAGGGGCAAGAATTCTTGTTACTTTAGTTTATCTCATGCAAAGAAAAAATGCTGAGTTGGGACTGGCAACTCTATGTGTTGGTGGGGGTCAGGGAGTAACAACCATTTTAGAGAGGTAAAAAAATGATAAAGAAAATAGGAGTAATAGGTGCAGGAACGATGGGTTCCGGAATAGCTTTAGTGGGAGCAATGCAAGGCTTTGAAGTTACAATGGTGGATGTATCGCAGGAGATAATTGAAAAAGCGATACAGAAAATAGAAAAATATTTAACCAGGAGTGAAGAAAAGGCGAAAATATCAAAGGAGGAGAAAAATAAAGCTATATCCAAGATAGAAGCTACAACCAGCTTAGAAAAGATAACCAGTTGTGAATTTATAATAGAGGCAGTGAGTGAAAATAAAAAGATTAAAAAAAAGATATTTCAGAGGCTGGATTCTCTCTGTCCAAAAGATGTTATCTTTGCCTCTAACACTTCTGCCATTTCTATAACGGAACT
>QMQA01000117.1 GCA_003648845.1 Candidatus Aerophobota bacterium | reverse complement strand
AGATGGATTTATAAGTGTTGAGTTAACTGGAAATGCAAAAATTCAGAAGATGGTTTTAGATTATGCCTCTCCAAAAGGAAAGATATTTTACTACGGTCTTCCTTCAGGAGGAGAGGAGGTGATGATTCCGGGAACAAACATAGATATTTATACATTTGTGACTGGAAAAGAAGGAATTGATGAGTTGAGCCTTAATGGTGTGAAAGGGTACAGGGTGATGGGGAGAGATAATCAGTCCTGGAAAGAAACTATTGAGGTCTTAAAAACTGATAGTAACCTGAGAAGAGAAATTATGAAGCCGCTTGTTATGGCAGGTAGCACAGAGAATATAGGGGAGTTAGTTGATTACTTAATTAAAAATGGTGTGAGATACAACCAGCCTCCGTATGGACCAAGGCCGGCAAAATTTGCGCTTGTGAGCGAAAAAATGATCTCACCTTCTTGACCCTCTCCGGACTGCACTTGACATAAATAAAAAAACAGGTTAATGTATTCAAAACTCACTCAAAGAAGTTTCTATTTCCCGACACTGTTAATTTATCCTTCAGTAGATCTTATAATGCTGAAAAAAGCAGGCAAAAGTTAAACAAAGGAGGTGAGGAGGGACTGCAGCTAAAGGCTTTTTTAAGGGAGATTAAATTAAGAGGAGGGATAAAAAATGGCAAAAAAATATTTGAAAAAAAGCGGGTTGTTGCTGGTCATCCTCTCGATAGCGATTAGTTTCACCTTTGCCCTTCCTTCACTGGTACAGGCAGCAAAATATACCATGGTTATTGCCCATCACTATCCGGTAGATATGACCAATAATGAAGTTCATCCAGCATTGCATCGTTTTAAAACCAGAGTTGAGACAGAAACTAAAGGTGGTATCGAGGTTAGAATTTTTGGTGGGATGGTTCTGGGTACAGAGATTGAATATACCAAAAAAGCCCAGCTGGGAAAAACAGTACAATCTGCTGTTTTATCTTCTGGAGCTTTCTCTTCTTTCTTTCCAAAATACCAGGTAATTACTACTCCTTTTCTCTTCCCGGATTATAATACGGCATGGGCTTTTTTCAACAGTGAATGGTATGCCAATTTCATGCACGAGATGCGTAGAAAAACCGGCCTTCGCTGGATTGGGATGTTTGATGATGGAGGTGGCTTTGTTGCTTTTACCAATGATAAACGCTTGATTAAGACACCGGAAGATATGAAGGGTCTGCTGATTCGCGTGGAAGAAAATCCAGCTCATATTGCTGTTATCGAGGCACTTGGTGCTAAAGCAGTTCCCCTTGAGTGGGGTCAGGTGCCAACTGCTTTAATGACAAATGTTGCCGACGGACAGTTTAATGCTCCCGGTTTGAATGCAGCAATGAAATTCTGGGAGAGTTGCGAGTATACGAGCTGGACGGGTCATATTTACAATACCTTAAACTGGGTGGTCAACGATGAATGGTTTAAGAGTTTACCAGAGGATTATCAGAGTGTAATCCTGAGGGCAGCTCGTGAGGCAGTTATGTACGGTCACGGGCTCTCTGACCATTTGACAAATTTAGGCTGGCAAAAGTGCGTGGAAGAATTCAAAGCTGCCTATATTCCAACCGCAGAGGAAAAAGAAGCCTTCAAAAAGATAATGCAACCTGCTTTCTATGAATGGGCTACAGAGGAGTTTGGACTCAAGCCTGAGTTTATCCATGAGGTCTGGAACAAAGTGGATGAAATTAACAAAGAACTGGGAGAGGAATACTGGAATAAGTGGGGTAAATAAGAGTCAGGACAGGCTAACCTTTTGTTTTGAGTAGCAGGGAGGAGTTTATCCTCCCTGTCTCTCTATTAATGTTCAGGTTCTTCACTAACACTCGAGACAGATCAAGTAATTTCAAGATACCTTTGAGAAAAGAGGAAAAAAATGACTAAGGGTAAATCTTCACCTGGTCAATTAATACTTTTAGTCAGTGATTGGGTTAATTGGGTGGTGATAAGAGTTCTTGGAGTAATGGTTGCAGCTTTGCTTGTAATCACTTTGTATGAAGTTTTTTTCCGGTATGTTCTTCGCAACCCTCTTCCCTGGCCTGTTCCCGTGTCAAGAATATTGCTGATCTGGATTGCTTTGCTGGGTATAAGTGTTGCTTTAAAAGCAGGAGAGCATGTTGCTGTGGAAGGTGCAGTTCTTATTCTTCCTCCCAGGTATCAAAAATTAATTATGTTTCTGGATTACCTTATTATAGGTATCTGGTTAGCTGTAATAATCTGGCAAGGATGGCTGGCTACAACCCATGCCACTCAGCTTATGGTTATCACCAGAGCACTCCGGATCCAGTTTAAATGGCGCCTGGCAGCAGTTCCGCTAAGCGGAATTCTTCAATTTATTCATCTTTTAGCAGGACCGGCTATTATCCACAAAGCTGTAGAGGGGGAAGAAAAAGAGGGACAGAAATGACTTTTGCTTTTATAGTTTTTTTCATTCTTTTGGCAATGGCAGTTCCCATTGGCTATGTCATGGGGTTTTCTTCCATGGTGGGTCTTTTTAGCCAGGGAGGGCTGGATTTTCTTGAGCCTGTAGCAAGTCGCCTTCACGATGGCTGCAGTGATTATGTGCTTGTTGCCATTCCTTTTTTTATTTTAATAGGCGAGTTCTTAAATCGCTCAGGTATGACTGAACGATTGGTTGATTTTTGCAACAAGTTAATCGGTCACTTTCAAGGAGGACTCTCTCACGTTAATATTCTTGTTAGCATCCTCTTTGCAGGATTAACAGGAACAGCGGTCACTGATACCGTTGCTGTAGGTGGTATTCTTATTCCCGCTATGAAAAAAGAGGGCTATACATCCAGTTATTCTGCAGCTGTAACTGCTACCTCTTCGGTTATTGGCCCCATTATCCCGCCAAGTGTTGTAATGGTGCTCTATGGCAGTATTTTGAGGTTATCCATTCCGGCACTTTTTGCTGCGGCAATCACACCCGGCCTCTTATGCGGAGCCAGTCTTCTTGTCATAAGCTGGTTCCTTAGCAAAAGGCGCAATTTTCCCAAGTATAAGAAAGCCCCTTTTAGAGAACTATGGAGGGCTACTTACCGTGCTGTACCTCTTCTTTTTACCGGCATAGTTATAGTAGGGAGCATATTATTTGGTATAACCACAGTGGCTGCGGCAGCTGCACTGGGGGCCTTTTACGTTATGCTCATGGGTCTTCTGGTGTACAGAACTCTTAGCTGGAAAGATATCTGGGAGTCTCTACTTTCAACTGCAAGGATGTGCGGTGTGGTTTTTCTTCTGATCGGGGCGGCAGCTGCACTGGGGTGGTATGTCACCTTATCGGGGGCTATTGATGCCACATCAAAACTGATGGTAGCCATAAGCTCCAATCCATGGGTGATACTTACTCTGGTTGATGCTTTTATACTGATAGTCTGTATGTTCATAGATGTGATTCCAGCAGCCCTTATCCTGGGACCGGTACTTTCACCTGTAATGGCCAAGTTCGGAATTGATCCCATACATTTTGCTATGATAATGATGCTCGGTCTTAATATTGGTAACGCAACACCTCCTATGGGGATGACTCTTATGACAGCCTCAAGAATTGCCGGGATTGCTTATGAGCAGTCCTGGAAAGATGCATTTTATTTCATAATCTTTGAGGTTTTTGCTCTCTTAATAGTAACTTATATCCCCTTTCTTTCTCTGTGGCTTCCCAGGTTGCTTGGGTGGGCAGCATGATTTTTTGATAGTTCTTTCCTCAAAAGTGGAGGTATAAACTATGTCTTCAACCAAAATGTCCGAGATTTCCCTTTCCCGAATAAAAGAGGCACGGGAAAGAATCAAAAAGGTGGTAAATAAGACTCCCTGTATTTATTCTTTGCCTTTAAGCCGAAAGACAGGCAAAGATGTTTTTTTAAAATTGGAAAACCTCCAGGTTACCCAGGCATTTAAAGCCCGGGGAAATGCCAATAAAATAGCACTGTTAACTGAAGAAGAGAAAAGAAGGGGTGTTATCACAGCTTCTTCTGGTAATCACGGGTTGGGGCTTTCTCTGGCTGCTCTGCGGAATGGTGTAAAAGCTGTGATAGTTTTGCCTGAAGTTGCTCCTGAAAACAAGATAAAGAAAATCAAGGAAAATAAAGCTGAGGTTATTATAAAAGGAAAAACTTACGATGATGCCTCTGAAGTTGCTCGTTCCCTTTCCAGCAAGATGGGCTATATTTATATTCCCAGCTTTGATGATCCTGATATAGTGGCGGGAAATGGCAGCATGGGGCTGGAAATACTGGAAGATGTTCCCCAGGCTCAAATAATTGTGTGTCCAATTGGAGGCGGGGGAGGGATTTCCGGGATTTGTCTGGCCACAAAACAGATTAAAAAGGAGATTCAAATTATCGGTGTAGAGTCTGAAAGGGCAGCCTCAATGCTTGAGTCCATTAAGGCAGGTGAAATTGTGGAGCTCCCTTCGGCGGATACCTTTGCCGATGGAATTGCAGTGAGGAGGCCAGGGACAATTAATTTTGAAATTGTAAAAAAATACGTTGATGATATTGTGACTGTTTCCGAGGAAGAGATAAAGTCAGCTGTTGCTATTTTGGCCAGTGAAGCCAAGGTAGTTGCGGAGGGAGCAGGGGCTTCCTCTGTTGCGGCTTTGCTTTTTAAAAAGTTTTCTACTCGAGATATATCCACTGTAGTATGTGTTGTCACAGGTGGCAATATTGACATGGGTCTTTTCAAATCTATATTAAATGACTGAATTATAACTGAGCTTTTATTTTCTCTATAAATGATTCAGTGTGGGCGGATAAGATACTGACAGCTGCCTTTTCATCTTTTTCCTCAATAGCGTGGATCAGCCTTTGAAAGTCATCTTTGAAACTATATACGAAAGACTTATCCTTTGGCAGTATCCACAATCTTAAAACTCTATCCCTCAAAGCTTGCAGGATCTGATAAAGCACCTTGTTATGTGTTGCCATATTTATCAGATCGTGGAATTTAGAATCCAGTTTTATTATTTCTTTCTCGTTCAGATTATCTTTAAATTTACCAAGGAATTTTTTCATTTTCTCTATTTCCTGCTTTGTTGCTCTTTCAGCTACCAGTTTTGCAGCCATCCTTATAAGGGGCCTTCTCACTTCCATTACATCCACAAGCTCCTGGAATTCAACGGAACTGATATAGACTCCGCTGTAAGGAACCACCTCGACCAGACCTTCGGCATCAAGGCGAACCAGAAGTTCTCTTAAGGGAGTTCTTCCTATTT
>QMQA01000116.1 GCA_003648845.1 Candidatus Aerophobota bacterium | reverse complement strand
GAACAAAAAAACGATAGTTTTCATGATATTCATGCTTATTCTTCTTTTTCTTATATTTTTCTCCAATCCTCCGGCCATATCCGAAAATTATAATGATGAGTGGTGGAATGCATCATGGCATTACAGGATCAGACTTGATATAAGCTCCAATGGTGTATCAAGAGAGAACTGGCCTGTAGAATATGAAATAAACTTCACCTCAATTCTGGAAGACCTTAATGTTTCCGGAACCTTTGATAACAATTCTATCCATCTTTTTGAATACGATTCATCAGGAAACCTTCTCTGGGAGGTTCCCTTCCAGTTTGATAAAGCAGAAAATTATAACGCTTCCAGTAATGCCGTAGGAGAGCTGGTTTTTATAATGAATGGAACGACGGCATCAACTCAAACAAGGTACTATTATATTTACTTCGATATTCAGGAAAATGGAAACAAGAGTCCGGTAGTGTTCAACACAGGTCTTGAATACTACTGGGATGGTGAAGAAATCCTGGTTAACAACACTCTTTACAAATTTTACATCGATACTCTTCGTGGCGAAAATACATCAGGTCTTTACAGGGTGTACAAAATCCTGAGAGAGGAAGAAGGATTCGCATACTCTGGTGCTGCAGAGAGAACAAGAGAGTACACGATTCTCACCGAGGGAAATGATAGCTTTGGATTTGATCTGCGAAATAATGCAACCTTTGAGCTTGGACCAATAAAACTCGTTGTGAGGCAGGAAGGTGATGAAATCTACTGGAACGATCCGGAAAATAAAACTAACCAGACCCATATAGTGAAGGAATATGTTTTTTACTGGAACACCACATGGTTCTTCCTCATTCAAAACATAATCAATACTGGTAACAGCACTATCAATAGAAGCTCTATTGTCGGTGTACTTGGATTTGATGTTGAACTTGCTTATGGTGCAGGATACAAACTGCTTATAAACACAACCGAACCTGGATCCTGGGTGAGAGGAACGTATTCCACGGGAGGTGCGATGACGGGAATAATAAACGTTAATGAAAGTGGAACAGGAAATTTCAGGATAGATAATAGCACATCCTTAGGAAGAATTGGTATAACCCTCGATCAAACCGAGATTTTACCAAACTCCTCAATAGTTATAACCTCAGCCATGGTATTCGGTGACACGGTTGATACACCGAGCCTTGTTCAGGATGTCAGTCATGGTCTGGTAAATCAAGTAATTATCACCCAGCAGGAAGCTGAAAAATGGATTGCAATAATTGATGCCAAAACAGAACACACAATCTATAACCGTAACGAATCGATTCTCATATTCGGAAATTCCACTTTCGATCCTTGGGAAATAATATCTTCTATGAATGCCACGCTTGATATGGGAACCCCAAATCCAGCAGATGATCAGGTTGTTATTCTCTACGATGATGGCACACACGGAGATCAGATAGCAGGAGATGGAATTTTTTCCGGATATTTCAACCTTACTAACACCTCTTCCATAGGATATTGGAATGTTACTGTCAGAGCATACGATTCCAATGGTCTTTTCCTTAACGAAAGTTACTATATTTTCAACATTACTGATCAGTATTATGTAAACGTCTCTTTCGATGAAAATAACAAGATAGGACTTCCCAGAATAGCCAATGCAACGGTGGAGGTTAAAAACTACAGACAGGATATATGGATCCCCGGTGCAACACTGAACTGTACATTTGATTCCACCGAAGTTCCGCAGAGCAATATAACCGACTATGGAAATGGTACATATTTGGTTACATTCCAAACACCTTCTGACTACGGTATTTATACACTGAACTGTACAGCAGAGAAGGATGGGAATTCAGGATACGGTGAGGACACATTTACCGTAGAATCTCCCACCACAAACGTCAGCATAACAAACAAACCCCAGCTCTATCATGCCTATAATATCACTTTGTACAACAACGAAAGTTATGTTTTGACAATTACTCTTCAAAATACAGGAGATTCCTCTGCCTATGACACAAACATAACCCTTACCCTTCCTCAAAACTGGACCTCCAATTCAACATTTGAGCACTGCGGAGATATACTGATCTCTGCTCAGTGTACAAAAAGCTTTATGATAACCATACCCGAAAATGAAACTCCGGGAGACCATGCAGTATCTATATTGGTAAACTGGACAAATTTCGATTCAAGCCCTGGTTATAATATAAGCTATGCAAACGTGACGGTTCATTCCAATCCGGTTCTGGTAGTGGAGGAAGAGGAACTCCAGGCAATTCTTGCTCCTGGAAATGAAACCGTTGCAGGAAATTTTACTGTGAACTCCACAGGTAATGATATCCTTACTTCTATAACATTCTCGGTTTACGGTCTTGGAAACAATTTCACGGTAGAGTTCACACCTTCAACCATATCCTCTCTTCCTCAGGGATTTACTCAATCAGTGCAGGTCAATGTAACTGTAAATTCAGATCAGTTACCTGGAATATATACAGGAGTGATAAATGTTACCTCCTCTGAAGGTTCTTACGATCTAATAAACCTGACGGTAATTGTTACAGGAACAAACATGTCAATTCAGAAAGAACCGCAGAACTTCACGGCAAATGTTACATACTATCAGAGCGATTCCTTTGAGGTTCATGTGGTTGTAAACAACACAGGAAATGTTACAGCCTTTTACACAAGAATTAATCTTTCCCTTCCTCTGAACTGGCAGGCAAATCAAAGCCTTTACATTTGCGGAAATCTATCCAGAGGAGAAAATTGTTCTGCTGATTTTTTCATTACTGTTTCTTCAGGAACACCTTCAGGAAACTATACTGTAAACATCAGTGTAATATGGGAGGATATAGGTATTGGAACGAAAACCAACACAACCTCAGTTTCCATAATCGTTCTGTCCAATACAATAATGGAAATTCCAGAAGATCATATCTCTAATACAATAAATCATGGGAGCTGGAAAATACTTGGAACATTCACCGTGAACTCCACAGGAAACGATCCGGTAACAAACATCACATTTAATCTTTCTGGTCTACATGATTTTACAGTTACGTTCGTACCGGAATCAATCCCCTGTATTGAAGGAGGAGAAGTTGAGATTGTTTTTATTAACATTACCGTTCCCCTGGGCTATCCTCCGGGTATGTATAATGGAACGGTGAACATAACCTCCGACAATGACGGATATAAAGCAATAAATCTTTCTGTTATAGTCCCGGCAAACGGAAGCTGGTATATAACTCCTGATTATTGTGAAAAAGCAGAATCTCCTGAAGAGGGAAAGGTATGTGATGTGATTCTGAAAAATACAGGGAACATACCACTGTTGTTCAATATCTCTCCTTCCAGTTCTAATTTCACATATGTAAATGAAACAAACTTCACAGTTAACAAACAGCAATCACACATATTTTCCGTTCTTTACAATGTATCAGGTCAGCCAAAGGCCTACTATAATTCGACCTATACAATAACAGCAAATGATACAAATGCATACCCTCTTAATACAACACTCACGGTGGTTTTAACTCCATATGTAAAACCCTTGGTGACGGTGGGGACGGAACCAGAGAAGATTCAGCAATCAGGAACTCTGATAATAAGGGCAAATGTAACAAGCCTCTCAGGCTCTGAAATACTCTATGCAACAGCTACTGTCACAAGACCTGATGGAACATCTACAGAAAAAAACATGACAAAGGATTATGAGTTTGAAGGCGAGACCAGATGGTCTGTGGCATACCCAGATTCTTGGGGCAGTACATTGCAAAGAGGAACGTATAATGTAACGGTTTTTGTTGTGGATAGTATAGGAGAGAACAGCACTAATTTCACAACCTTTCAAGTTTATACAGAAATGCGTGTTGTGGCAAAAACGTATTTACCCATATATATGCAGGGTGATACATTTTCCGTCTATTACAATGCCACAGACCTCCTCGGTGAGGGTCTTCCCTATGTCAACACAACCTTAACTGTACTTGATCCTAACTCCCACACATATATTCCCAACCAATCCTACACCACGGATTACCAAGGTCTTGTATTACCCCCGCCAATTTTCGAATTACCTTCAGATGCTCCTGTAGGAACATACACTCTTCTCTCCTATTCCTATTTCTATGATGAAAATGCATCAGAATGGGTCAATGTTACAAACCAATCTCAATTCGAGGTTGCAGAAAAACAGGTTTCCGGAGGTCTATACGCGGGAATAGAAACAACAGTGGTGTGGTATCCGGAAAGCACAATGACCTTTGCAATAACCATAAAGGATATCACAGGAAACACAATAGACCCGGATTCCATGAATATCACGGTTTATGTAGGAAGCCCTCTGCTGAACAACATCTACTTCACAGCAGACCTCAACGATTCTATAGTTCAGAGGATTGAAAAGGGATTCTATGTGATAAGCTATGTTATGCCTTCCAACACATCCTCTGGCGACTATTGGGCAGTTCTCAAGGCATCCAAAGAAGACCTCTACACTATAACAAACCACCCCTTCAGAGTTGCCACAGGCGGACCTTATGACGTGAGAATAAATCTATTGGAAACTGAGACCTATCCAGGAGATTTCCTGGATTTCGAAATAATTATAGAAAATATGGGTGAATACGGACAGGATGTGGATGTTGAATACTGGGTATCCTCCGATAATCAAACCTATTACTACACCTCAGAAGCTGTTTACACACCATCAAATCAAAATGTAACCCTTCAGAGAAGTGTTTATATCTTCACAAATCAGCCTCTTGGTGTGTATACACTGAATGTAAGGGTTACATACAGCACCATTCAACCAGCTATAACAAAAAATGTAACATTTTTGGTCACAGAAGCACCAACACCTCCTCCAGAAGAAGAGATGCCTTCAGCTCCTACAAGAGCACCGGAAGCAGCACCACCAACCCCAGCCCCACCAGCAAAGGCCGAACTTAAAGTGTTTATGCCTATGGAGTTTGGTGTTGAAAGAGGTGTACCGAGACATATCAATATAAGAATCAAAAACACAGGAGACCTTGATATCCATGATGTGATGTTTAAAGTATCAAAAGCAGATGAAGCCTGGTTCACTTTTGATCCAGAAAGTATAGATGTGATAAAACCTGATGAAGAAAAACTTGTAAGCATGAAAGTTCATGTACCTTCAGAACTTTCTCCCGGGGAATATCCTGTAACACTCTCAATACATTCGAATGAAACATCTGTAGAGAAAAACTTCACATTATTTGTTTTCACCTCAAAG
>QMQA01000115.1 GCA_003648845.1 Candidatus Aerophobota bacterium | reverse complement strand
TTTTCCCTCCACTCCACCTAACAGCAATACCATACAAAAGGTCAACACAGTTAAGGGCAAATATCTGTCTTTTAACACTTCATCCTCCTTAAAGTTTATTTTTCAACAAAAAAGCCCTGGCCTCCTCCTTTTTCGGAAGGCCAGGGCTTTTTATCTAAATAAAAAACCCACACCTTCTTTCTCGCGAAGAAGAGGGGCCACTCTCCTGCAGGCAGGTGTTCTGGCTCCCGGCACTTCCCTCTTGATGAGGGTTTTCCTACTTTCCACCCCTTCCCACAATAGCCAGCTTTTACCAGCTGTTGCAGTGGTTTTTGCCTGCCAGCTCAGGCAGGCAGGTGGATTTCGTTCCGGTCACAGCGGCGCGACCGCGAGGGATTCTCACCCTCTTCCCTTTTAACCTTATAAAAGGTCCTGCAGGGAAATTTACCCGGTTTAAAAAGAACACTTAAATTATACCCTCGAGGTAAAACTTTGTCAAGAAACGCAAAAACCCTTATCATACAAGCATTTGCTTTTCATCTCCAGCTTATGCAGAGAAATTTCTCAGCAGGATATTTAACTTTCCTAACCTGAGAGTGCGATGCTTGACGTGAAAAGCACATTATATTATAGTGAAAATGGTATAGATAGGAAAAAGTAAAAAAAATCAACAGAGAATAGAACAAGGAGACGGGTTTATGGCAAAAAAACGTATTCTCTCCGGAATGAGACCTTCAGGAAAACTGCATCTTGGAAACTACCTGGGAGCTTTAACTAACTGGGTAAGACTGCAGGATGAGTATGAGTGCTTTTTTATGATTGCAGACTGGCACGCTTTAACCGACCGCACAGATACCACTCAGATTAAAAAGGACGTAGAAGATGTTTTAATTGACTGGCTTGCTGCGGGCCTGGACCCTGAAAAATCAGTCCTTTTTCTCCAGTCCCATATAAAAGAGCATGCCGAGCTTCACCTGATTCTTTCAATGATTACTCCCCTATCCTGGCTGGAGCGTTGCCCTACCTATAAAGAGAAAATAGAAGCTGGAGCTGCTACAAATTACGGTCTTCTGGGCTATCCCGTGCTCCAGGCGGCGGATATCCTTGTCTATCAGGCTGAAAGAGTCCCCGTGGGAGAAGACCAGCTTCCTCACCTTGAGCTTACCAGGGAAATAGCCCGAAGATTTAACAGTCTTTATGGCAGGGTCTTTCCTGAACCTGAGCCAATTCTTTCTCATAGCCCCAGAATTATGGGAATTGATGGAAAGAAAAAAATGGGCAAATCCTACAATAACTACATTGCCCTTTCTGATACACCAGAGGTTATAAAAAAGAAAGTTATGACAATGTTTACTGATCCTGCTAAGATATATATGGGCGATCCAGGACATCCCGATGAGTGTAATGTTTACGCCTACCACAAAGTTTTTGGATCTAACTTGGGAGAGGACCTTGAAAAAATTGCCAGTGATTGTAAAAAAGGAAAGCTTGGTTGCACCAGTTGTAAGGCAAAATTGACTGAGGTACTGGTGGAGTACCTTGCTCCTTTTAGGGAAAAAAGAAGGCAAATAGAAGAGGACAAAACCAGTATCCAGAGAATTCTCACCGCTGGCAGGGAAAAAGCAAGCCATGCGGCTTCTTTCACCTTAAAACAGGTAAGAGAGGCTATGCAGATGGGGTATTAATTTAATTTGTTAAATAAATTTGTTAAATAAAAATGAAGGCAAAAACAAAAATACAGAATTTGCATACAGCTGTCTATGAAAGATTGAAAAGCCAGATTATTGATTTTACCTTAAAGCCGGGACAAAAACTGCAGGATAGACAGCTGGGATCACAGTTTGGAGTAAGCCGCACTCCGGTAAGAGAAGCGTTAAATAGATTGGTCCAGGAAGGTTTCGTAAAACAGATCCCGGGACGGGGGTACTTTGTTAAAGAAATCACTATTAAAGAGATAGAAGACCTTTATGATATAAGAGAAGCTCTGGAGGCTCTTGCTGCCCAGCAGGCTATCCGGAAGATAGACAGCCATCAGGTTAAAAAGCTGTCCGAGATACTAAAAAGACATAAAAGGCTTGTTGAAAATGAGAAATTTAAGGGAAAACTTCTGGAGGACGCAGATTTCCATAAAACTATCGCTCTAACCAGTGGAAACCGCTATCTCTATGAGATTATAAGTAATATATTTGACAAGATATCCACCCTGCAAGGGATTGGCACCCTTACCCCGCAGAGAAGAAAAATAGCCTATCGGCAGCATGAGGAGATTTTTGAATTATTAAAACAAAAGAAAGAAGAGCAGCTTAAGGAAAAATTAAGAAAACACATTTTAGAGGCCAAAAAAAATGCGATAGAGAGATTGAAGAAAAAAACCGGGTTTTTGTACCTTGGATATCATAACGGTTTGCCGTAGCTAAGATAAATAAAGATTAACATCTTATAAATTAGTATACCAATGGTATTCCAAATCTTACCCTTATGTGTTATTGCCTTTTTTGCTGCCACTGTTGGGTCAATGGTAGGCGGTTCAACACTAATAACTGTTCCCGCTTTAATATTATTTGGCATACCTCCTCATCAGGCCATTGGGACAAGCAGATTCTCCACCACATTTTTGGCTCTTTCCTCAAGTGCCAACTACATCAGGAATAAAAAAGTTAACCTGCATCAGGCGCTACTTTTTGCGTTAATTATGTCCACAGGTGCTATTTTGGGAGCTAATGTTGTTATTAGAACCAGACCCGAGGTTATTAAAACTATTATCTCCATTTTAATAATCCTCACCGCCTTTTTTATGTTAATTAGAAGAGAGAGTGGGTTGAAGCAAAAGATGGTCAACTTCACCGCAAAAAGAAAAATAATGGCAGCTCTTTTAGCTTTTTCTCTCGGGGTCTATGGTGGATTCTTTGGTGGAATAGGTCCATTCCTCATAGCATCGTTCATCTTCTTCATGGGTTCTACATTCCTGCAGGCAAGGGGTAACTCCAGCCTCATTGGCTTTATCTGGAGTAGTCTGGCTACAGTTGTATTCCTCAGGAATAATCTGGTTATCTTTAAAATAGCCATCCCTCTATCTATAAGTATGATATTGGGTGCCTGGATAGGTTCATCATTTGCTTTAAAAATAGGTAACTTGTGGGTAAGACGTCTTTTTATTGTTTTTATTATAATCCTGGCAATAAAAACTGCATTTTCTTAAAAAGATTTTTTATCTTTGTAAAGATGAAGATAATGCTTCTGGATATCGGCTTTGTTTTTGTTTGACAATTCTCAAAAAAGTTGGTATAATAAACCATGGTATACCAATGGTATTCCAAATCTAATCCATCTGGCAGAAGTTATACATAAATATAAAAGAAAATTAATATGGAAAATGCTGTATCCGAAAAGTTAGCCAGATTTGCCTACCTGCTTGAGTATGAGAGCACTCCACAAAGCTGTATAGAAAGGATAAAACAGAACCTTCTGGACTCAATCGGATGCGGTATCTTTGGAACTACTACCAGACCTGGTCAAATTGCGGCAAACCTTGTGATGGAACTGGGAGGTGAAGGTACCTGCACCCTCTGGTCATATCAGTTTAAAGGCCCATTATTAAATGTAGCTCTGGCATTAGGTATCTTTATTCATAGCTACGATTTTGATGACACACATAACGAGGCAAAACTGCACCCTGCCTCGGCAGTTGTTCCGGCAGCTTTATGTATAGCAGAAGAATTGAATAGCTCGGGACGAGATTTTCTCACCGCGCTGACTGCAGGTTATGAGGTGATGATCCGCACCAGTTTAGGAGCAGGCCCCAATGCGGTGAAAATGCGAGGCTGGCATCTCACAGGAGTTTGCGGTACGCTTGGTGCAGCCGCTGCAGCAGGGAAACTGGCCGGTCTGGATTTTCCATCTTTCCAGAGTGCTCTGGGCCTTGCTGGTTCTCAATCAGCTGGCGTCTGGGCCTTCAATGTGGAAGGAGCGATGAGTAAACGACTTCATCCCGGAAGAGCAGCTCAAAGTGGTATTTTATCAGTTCTTTTAGCCAGGAAAGGTTTTACCGGTCCCAGGCAAATCTTAGAAGCTGAGGATGGAGGGCTTTGTCGAGCCTTGTCCGATGAGTATGATTTTCGCAGGATTACAAAGGACATAGGAAAAGTCTTTGAGGCTGAAAAAACTTCCATCAAACCCTATCCCAGCTGTCGTAGTGTACACTCATCAATCGATGCAGTGAAAAAACTTAAAAGTGAGAATACCATTAATCCAGCAGATATTGAAACCATCCTCGTTTATAATAGCAAGGTGGTAAAGGTACAAACAGGCTGGGAATACATACCTTCAACTCCTTTAAAGGCCCAGATGAGTATGCAGTATAATGTAGCAGTGGCTTTTCTTGAACATGATGTTCTACCTGATCAATTTACAGAAGATAAGCTAAAAGACCCCCAAATTTGTGATTTAGCCCGTCGGGTGAAGGTTATCGTCGATCCTGAGATTGATAAAATTTATCCCAAGGAATTTCCCAGCATAGTGGAGGTTATTTTAAAGAATGGGAGAAGGTTAAAAGTTCGAGTTGATTCTCCCAAAGGTTCTCCGAAAAATCCTTTATCTTATGAAGAGGTAAAAAAGAAATTTTTAGCTTTGGCTACAAAGAAGATAAGCAAGAAAAGAGCCGAGCAGGTTATTGAGGTAGTGGATCATCTGGAAAGCTTGGAATCGATTAAGCAATTAACAGCTTTGCTCGCTTAAGATTAAAATGAGAGAGTATAAAATTCCATATGGAGATAAACAGGTCAGGTTTAGAATCCCTGAAGAAGTGGATGTTGAGATACTCGATGAAAGATTTGTACCAGAGATCTCTGATGAGGAAATAGAAAAGGCGTTAAAATCTCCCATTGGCACCCCTCAACTTTATGAGATTGCAAGAAAAAAAAGAGGAAATGCAACAATTCTTGTAAATGACATTACAAGGCCGCTGCCGTATAAGAAATTTCTGCCCTGGATAATAAAAGAACTTCAGCAGGCAGGGATACCAAACAATAAAATTACACTCCTTATAGCAACAGGCGCACACAGAGAAAACACCAGAGAAGAGATGGTAAAAATGTTTGGCCAGGAAGTGGTAGACAATATCAGAATTGTTAATCATTCTGCTACCAATGATACTGATATGATTAATTTAGGAAAAACACCAGGTGGTTTGCCTTTAATAATAAATAAGCTCTTTGCTGAAGCTGACATTAAAATTCTAACCGGTTTGATTGACCTGCATCAAACAGCAGGATTCAGTGGAGGTCGCAAATCAGTTGTGCCAGGAATTTCCA
>QMQA01000114.1 GCA_003648845.1 Candidatus Aerophobota bacterium | reverse complement strand
TCACTGGGTAAGTATGAAGGAATTTATGGAAATAATAGCTGTTGGCCAGACTGCTCCAGGTGCTGTTGCAGTTAATACAGCTACCTTTGTTGGTTACAGGATGGCAAGGTATAAAGGAGCAATTGCTGCTATTTTGGGAGTATCTTTACCTTCATTTTTAGTTATCCTGGCAGTTGCCATTTTTTTACTGCATTTTTTTAACATCCCACTTTTTGCAGCCTTTTTCAAGGGAGCAGCAGGGGCAATAGTTGCCCTTTTAGCTCAGGTATCTTTTATCTTTTCAAAGGAGATTTTTATAGAAAGACTGAGTATTATTCTAACAGGTGTAGCTTTAGTGGCTCTTCTATGGCTAAGGCTACATCCTCTACTTGTTATCCTTATCTGTAGTGTTTTGGGATTCTGGATAGGAAATAAAACCAGAATAAGTCCAGAGGGCTGTTTAAGAGAAAAAGGTGAGAGAGAAAGACAGGAAAATTAAGATGCAACTTAATCTTTTTCTAACCTTTCTCAAGATTGGGTTTTTTGCCTACGGTGGGGGATATGCCATGATTCCCCTGATCCAGCATGAGATGGTTACATCCAATGGCTGGCTGAAAATGTCTGAATTTTTGCAGATTATAACTATTGCAGAGATGACTCCTGGTCCCCTTGCTGTTAACCTTGCAACTTTTACCGGATATAAACTGGCAGGTTTAACCGGAGCCCTGGTAAGCACCACTGGAGTGATACTTCCCTCCTTTGGGCTTGTTTTAATCCTGACAAGAATTTTTCTTTTGATAAGGGAAAATCCCAAGATAAAAGGATTGCTTACCGGTCTTCGCTCAGCAGTCCTTGCCCTTATTATCTCATCAGCAGTGAGTATCGGGAAAACAGCTTTTCTGGATTTAAAAGTTGCGGGCATAGCCTTGGTCTGTTTTGCTGTTCTTTTGTGGCTTGATCCGCATCCTGCTGCCATAATAGCCGCCGCTGGGATTACCGGGATTCTACTTTTGGGATAAGGAGACCAGATTTCCAAAAAGCGGTACAGGCTTCTCAAAATCTTTTTATGAGGCATTATAGAATCCTAAAAAGGGATTAATCACTCTGGATAAGTTCTCTGTTTACCAGGCCTTCGGGAATCTCACCTTTTAGTGCTCTTACTATATCCAGTGCAGGTTTTGTCTGGAGTTTTTCCAGAGATGCTTCTGAATACCAGGCTGCATGGGGAGTGAATATCACATTATCCAGCTGAAAAAGAGGGTTGCTGGCATCAGGAAACTCTGTTTCTAAAACGTCAAGAGCTGCTCCTGCTATCCTTTTGTTCACCAGGGCCTCATAAAGTGCTCTCTCATCTATAAGAGCTCCCCTTGCGGTATTCACAAGATATGCGGATGGTTTCATCAGGTTAAATTCTCTTTCACCGAAAAGGTGTCTGGTGGACTCGTTTAAAGGTGCATGAATAGAAATTACATCAGAGATCTTTAGAAGTATATCAAATTCCATTCTTTCCACACCCTCTTTTTTGTACAGCTTTTCATGTTTGCGGGGGGTAAAAGCTACAACTTTGAAACCCAGACATTTTGCTTTTCTTGCTAAGCTACGCGCTATTTTACCAAAACCCACAAGACCGAGTATTAGTTCACTCAGGCTATGGATGGGTTTTTCGGTCTTCCAGTCCCAGGTACCTTTTCTTATCTGCTGGTTATAACGGAATATTTTTCTAACACAGGATAGGATGAGAGCCAGGGCATGATCTGATACCTCATCTTCACAGTAGGAGGGTACATTAACCACCATTATCCCCTTTTTAGTAGCCGCCCTCACATCTATGTTATCTACACCTATTCCATAACGAGCAATAACCCTGCACCTTTTTAAGTTAGCAATTACTTTTTCTGTGATGGGAGCGTATTGATTTAAAAGAGCATCAGCTTCAGCTGCTACTTTTATAACATCATCTTCTGTTTTGCACTGGGCAGGAATAAGCTCAGCATCAATTTGCTTTAAAATATTTTTTTCTTTCTCAAGGTCGGGATAATTATAATCGGTGACCACAACCTTATACCTGCTCATATCTTATTCTGCTCCGGTGGTTTTAAGTTTACAAGTTCCTGGTTAACAACATTTTCGGGTATTCTGCCGCTTAATGCATCTATGACACTTCTTGCTGCCATAATGCCCATATTTCTGTTTGCCTCTCGGGTATATGAAGCTATGTGAGGAGTAACGATTACATTATCCAGTTTAAACAGAGAAAAGTTTTCATCAGGGGGTTCCTTAGAGAAACAGTCAAGTGCTGCCCCACCAATCTTTTTCTCTTCCAGAGCTTTAAAAAGAGCCTCTTCATCAACCAATCCCCCTCTTGCCGTATTTATTAGTAAAGCGCTATCTTTCATTAAACCGAGCATCTTTTCATTAACAAGGTGCCTTGTAGATTTGGTTAATGGAGCATGGAGTGTGATAATGTCACTTTCCTTGAATATTGTCTCAAGATCAACTATTTTAACTTTATACCTTTCACAAAAGGCTTTATCTACCACAGGGTCACATGCATATATTTGCATATTGAATCCCTTAGCTCGCTTTACCACATTTTTACCAATTCTACCAAGACCAACCACACCTAATTTTTTACCCCAAACCTCCATACCTATCAATCTTGGCCACTTACCTTCCCTTGTGAGAGGATCTGCAAGATGTATCTTCCTTACAAGAGCTAATATTAATGCAAATGTATGATCAGCTACAGCCTGCTCATTTGCCCCCGGTGTGATGGTTACGTATATTCCCTTTTTAGTTGCGGTTTTTATGTCGATATTGTCAACCCCCACACCATGCTTTGCTATTACTTTTAACCTTTTACCCCTTTCAATTACCGCCTCTGTAAAAGGATCAACTCCAACTATAACCCCGTCGTAATCCTCGATTATTTCTAAAAGCTCGCTTTCTTTAAAAGGCCTCCCTCTTTTATTAATATCTATCTGTATTTTTTCTTGTCTTAAAACCTCAAGCGGCTCTTTTGAGCTTCTTGCGAAGGATGTAGCAGCTACCAGGACTTTTGCCATGTTATCCTCTTTATAATTTTTAAACTTTTTATCCTTCCAGTAATTTTCCTCTTCTGGCTATTTCTATGGTTCCATTAATAGTGAGCATATCTATGCTTTTTGTATCACTTATTATTTTTGAGGGGCTCTTTAATTTCATTTTCTGGAGCAAATATTTATATATCCTGCATCTTCTATCATTTTCTCCTATAATGACAAAACCTGCATCCTTAGGGAAGCCAAATCTTTCAAATTGACCTATAGCATTCATATCCTCTGCCGCTATTGCTGCCTCCAGAAACAATTTTCTTTCATACCATTTTGTTTTTAATAAAACATCTGCAAGTCTTGGCATCAATAAGGTTCTGAGAAATCCTCCTTCCTTAACCCAATAACGGGCACATTCTATTATTTCAGTATCAAAAAAACAAGAATCGTCAAAGTCATCTGTTTTTCTTACTGATTTGCTGATGACAGTTCTTTTAATAATTGCCTCATATACTTGTCCCGATAAGGTGGTGAGACTTCCGGCAATTTTTCCCTTCTTGTTAATACTTACATATTTTGTGTGGGATGTTAAAAAGATAACAGTTAAAGGTAAATCATAATTATACGTGGAAAGAAATCCCGCAACCTGTGTTTCTTCTCCTCGCATGAAATCCACTTTTCCTGCATTCATAAGATTTGGAGTTTTGATGTTGCCCGTGGTCTTTATTCCCCTAATAAAAAATAAGGGTATATCCAGCGGAAATATGCGTATATCTTTTATCTTTTTTACATTTTGAGCAAGCTCATCTATTGATACCGGTGCTGAGAGATGAGGGATTTCTAAAAGCCCTATTTCTGAAGTTATTACACCTGAAGAGATGGCAAAACTTACATCATCTAATTTTAAATTAGCGTTTTGAACAGCCTCCAGAAATGTTTCCTTTAATTCTTCCTTTAAAATTCTGCTTGAACCCTCTACTGCCACATTTTTAACTCCTACCCCCCTGGTAGCCTTTCCTACAATTTCCTTTTTTTCATTTACGATATATATCCGAGAATTGGTGGTTCCGCAATCAATAATTGCAAAATACATTTTTACTTTTTATTTCTCTAAAACACCGAGTTTTATTAATTCCTCCTTAAACTCGTTTTTCCTGTCCACTCCCATCTGAATAAAAGGACTCCTTGGATATGCTTTGACAACTCCTCTAAGTTCAAGCATGGTGTAAACTGCAACAATAGTAGTCTCCTGGCCTTTTATCCAGCTTTTACCTTCTTATTGAGAGGGTTGCCATCATTATTTTATTGAAGTTTATCTCTCTCGTCAACTTTTCGTTTTTTGTCCCGGGATAGAGAATCTATCAGGGAAGGTTAATCTTTATTTATGCTGGGCAGAGTTATCCCACCGGAAGGAATGACAAAAAAACGGGCATCTTTTCCATATTCCTGCAAGGCTATAGAGATAGCTTCATCGACAGATTTTGCTGGAGTGAAAAAGAGCTTCTTTACTTTATCAGAGGGTAAGGAAGAGACCAGTATTACTTTTACTTTCTCCAGTAACATACCAATTGCTGCGGCTTTATGGCCACCCATGACAAACTCTTTTTTTAATTTTTCTACAGGATCACGGAAAGAGGTTGCCTCCAGCATCCATTTCTCAAAAACGGGATCTCCAAAACCTTCTCCGCATTCGGCTACCAGAATTATGGTTCCCCCTTCTTTTACTGCGTATTTAGCATTATCCAGAGCTTTTTGAGCCTGATATACGTTAATGTCTTTGGGATATCCTCCGGTACTAACAATTGCTACATCGGCCCTTTCTCTGATAGGCACTTTAAAGCACTCATCGGCAAAGCTGCATCCTTTGCGATGGGCTAAGGTTTTATCTCCGGCAACAGCGGCTATGATCTTTTTTTGAGGGTTGAGAACAACGTTGAAGATAAAATCAACTCCTACTTTTTCTCCTACTTCTTCAATAGCCTCTCTTGTAGGGTTACCTTCTATTTTTCCTGCGACAGACCCCGGCAAGAACATAAGCTTATGAGTTGAGGTTACCGACTCGGGGGAAGATACACCAGGCATTATAGATTTTACTCCTCCTGTATATCCTGCAAAGTAGTGAGGTTCTATATTCCCCAGACATATTTTTATATCTGCCTCAGCTACTTCCCTGAATATCTGGATAGGTATTCCACTTTTGGTTTTTCCCATGTCAAGACAATTTTCTTTTTGATGATCCACGCACCTGTATTCCTCATAGATTTTGCCCCCGATAAGATTTTTCTGTTCTGCAGGCGTGTGTTTTCTATG
>QMQA01000113.1 GCA_003648845.1 Candidatus Aerophobota bacterium | reverse complement strand
GAAAGTCCTGCCTGAAGCTCTTCGGGTGTCATGTTTTTAGGCTTAAAAACTGCATGCCCACAGTCATAATTTGACCAGTCCCTATCTATAAACCTTTTCTCTCTTTCTATCTTCTCATAAAATGCTGTCCCTGGAAGAGGTGTTAAAATGGTATACTGCACACCATCAAGCTTTGCTTTATTGACAAATCTTACAGTTTCTTCAAAAACATCCTTTGTATCACTGTCAAACCCAAATATAAAAGCTCCCTCCACAAATATACCATATCTGTGAAATCTTTTTATAGCCTCAAGATAAAACTCTATTTTATTCTGGTGCTTGCCTATTTCTTTAAGAGCCTGAGGCAGAATAGTTTCAAAACCAACAAATAAGGCTTTACATCCACTTTTTGCAGCAAGAGCTAAAAGCTCCTCATCATAGGCAGCATTAACAGATGCCTGACTCATCCATATTAATTTATAAGGAACAAGTGCCTTAAAAAGCTCTTTTGCATATACCCTGTCACCCATAATGTTATCATCTAAAAAGACAAAAAAACGATCTTTTAAACTTTTGCCTACATTTTTCTCAACACACTCTACAATTTTTTCAACAGGCCTTTTTCTTATCTTTCTTCCTAAAACCTCTGTTACAGAACAAAAGGAGCTGTTAAAAGGACATCCTCTTGTTGCATACAGGACTTTTGTAACAATGTATTTTTCTTTTTTTAAAAGATCCCACCTTGGAAAAGGAACCTCAGAAAGATCAGGTTTTTCCTCATTTTTGTAAAATTTTTTCAAACCTTTCCTGCCGTATCTTTTAAAATCATCAATTAACCTTTTCCACACACCTTCTGCCTCACCAATTACAACAGAATCAGCATATTTTATTGCCTCATCTGGCAGGGCTGATACATGTGGACCACCCAATACTACCGGTACTCCTTTTTTTCTAAAGATATCGGCAATCTCATAGGCTCTTGGAGCAGCAGAGGTCATAACTGTAATACCTACAAGATCCTTTTTTCTATCAAAATCTATCACCTCAACATTCTCATCTGTTAAGGTTACCTTCACATCTTCAGGCGTTATAGCAGCCACATTTAAAAGTCCAAGAGGGGGTATTTTAAATACTCTTGCTCTTTTTGCTCTCTTTTTTTCCGTTTTTTTGCTCCAGGTAGGACAGATAAGCTCTACCTCCATTTTTCTCCTCAGGCAACTTTTAATTTTTGGGGAGGCAGGATTCTTGATGCAAGAAAGATGCTATTTTCTTTTAAAAGGTAAAAGCTCCACTTAGTATAAGAAACTTTTTTATTTTCCTTTAAAGCTTTAAAGTAATCAAAAGCAAGCATTGTCCCAACGTGGACAACCCACTGAGCTATAAAAGGTAGAGATCTCCCACCCCAGGAGGTAAACTTTCTTCCCCAGTAAGCTGTATGCTCAAAGCAGGTAACATAAAGCTCCTTATAAATTTCGGTAAGGTTTTGCTCTATAAAGGATTTATTATCCTTTAATCTCCCCAAAGGAACAAAAAAGAGGGGCATAATTAAAGAGGGATATTCTTTAAGATCTTTAACAAGATTTATGGTTTCTTGAACATCCTCTTCCTTTTCTCCAGGAAGACCGGCAACCAGGGTTGCAAGAGGAAATATGTGGTTTTTAACTAAAACTTCAAATCCCTTTTTTGCAACCTCCTGCCATCTATCAGGTTCCCAGGGTAAAGCCTTCCCTTTCATATGCATCCTCATTAATCTTGTAGAGCCTGTCTCAAGTCCTACCTGAAATGCACTGAAATTATCCTTTGTTAACCCCAATGCTTTAGAATATTCCCTTACTATCTCAGGTGCAGCTGCTGCGGAGCTTAAGTTGGCATGGGAAGGAGATATTGGTTTTCCAAGTTTTTTTACCTTGTTTACAAGATCTATTATCTTCCCACAGGGCACCCATTCGCCAGGTTTGTTAGCATATCTTAGCTAATCTTCTGCAAGGAGGGTTATTGAATTTACATACCTTGATTTTGCATTAACCTTTGCATCTTCCAGAATATCTTTAATGGGTCTCCAGGCATAATGCCTCATACCTGGATCACAGAACTGACATCCTCTATCACATCCTCTTCCTATCTGAACCATTCCCCACAATGTAGGTTTTTTTATTCCTGTTATTTTCTTTGCAGGAGGAGCCACAATCTTTCTGGGGATATCACCTATGAGAGCATTTTTAAAAAGTCCCTCCCCCACTTCTTCTATTTCTCCCTGAACAATGCAATCTATACCAAGCTGTTTTTGCTTTTCAGGAAAAACATCAAATTGCCATACTCCAGGCCCTCCAACAATTACTTTTGCCTTTGGATGCTCTTTCCTTATTGTCCTCACCAGCTTCTCAAAGTAATACCTGTTAAAAGGCTCTTTCCCTCCTGAAAGACCTACCATGGTAGATGTAGCAGGACCAATTCCAAAGGGATCAATTGTACTTATACCATAAACTTTTGCATGTAACCCATCAAGCTGAGTTGAATCACACACAAGAACATCAAAGCCTCTTTCAAGCAAAATAGCCTCCACTTTTCTTAAAAGAAGATTTGCTATCTCCACCTCACCTTTTTCATTTGTTGGCGCAGGAAGAAAGATTTTCTTTTCAAAGTAGCTTATGAAAAAAGAGGGAAGAGAACCTCTTGGAATACAGGCAACAAAGCCTCCAAGGCAGGTTAACTTGTGGTTAATTAAAACAGTTTTATCTGCTGTAAGAATGATATCGGGCATTTACTTCCCTCAAGAAGCTGCATAATTTACCTTTTCACCCCCACATACTCCAGGGCCGCTGCGAAGATCTTTCTGGTGACAAAGAAAAAGAAACCCTTCCTCTTCAACTGTTCGAGTATAAACTTTGGTCTAAGATAAAAACTAAGATAGGCTCTTAAAAGCCACCTGTTAAGATTGGTGGTGACCATCCCCGGGATTTTCATAACCTGGTCAAGAATGGTATATTTTGACCAGTCTTTTGTTAAAAGCCAACCTTTTTCTTTGGCCATTTCAAATAGTTTTGTCCCGGGATAGGGAGTACATATACTAAACTGGACAAAGGATGGATTTAGCTTCTTGGCAAAATTTATAGTTTTTTTAATTGTTTTTACTGTCTCTCCAGGAATTCCTAATATAAAAGAGCCAAATGAATTAATATTAACCTTCTTTATAAGATTAATAGTCTTTTCTATCTGGGGCAAAGTAATACCTTTATCAATTATATTCAGTATCTTTTGAGAACCCGATTCAACGCCAACGTAAATTGTATGACATCCTGCCTTTTTTAATTTTTCTATTAACGACTCATCTATGGTATCAACTCTTGACGAGCAGGACCAGGAAATATCGATTTTTTCTTTAATTAAAATCTCACATATTTTTTCTGCCCTTTTCTTATTTAGTGTGAAGGTGTCATCTAAAAATTCTATTTCTCTCACCCCATATTTATTTTTTAGCAGTTTTATCTCTTCTATAACATTTTCAGGAGACCTCGCCCTCCAGGTTTTGCCAAAAAGCCGTGAGGAGGAACAAAAAATACAGGAGAAGGGGCAACCTCTTGAAGTAATTATGGTAGCAAATCTCTTACCCTCCAGACTGTATTTTTCCATAGGTAGAAGATGATAAGCAGGAAAAGGGATGCTATCCAGATTTTTTATAAGAGAACGGCTATCTGTCTCTATTATTTTGTTATCCTTCCTGAAAGTTATCCCTTTAACCTCTTCAAGAGACCAGGTATCCTCCGATGAAGATTCAAAAAAGTTTACAAGTTCTCTAAAAGTTTCCTCTCCCTCTCCTCTTACAACTACATCTATAAAAGGGCATTCCTTAAGTGTCTCTTTTGCAATGAAAGTTACATGAGGACCTCCTATAACAACCTTTATTCCGGGATCAACCTCCTTTATAATCTTTGCTACTTCATAGGCATCGTAAATACAGGATGTTGTGGCAGTTACACCTACAAGATGGGGGTTGAATTTTTCAATTTCCTCTTTAATATCTTTTATCCTGTAACCTAAGGTGTTAGAATCAATGATTTTTACCTTATGCCCATCTTTTTCAATGAAGGAAGCAAGATAAGCAAGACCAAGAGGAACGCTGGTAATGCCTAATTTATCCTTCAAGACAAACTTAGATGGAGGAAGAATAAGCATCACCTTCATCTTTTATTTCTCCTTTACACCTTTTTGTTTTTATTTTTTTCTTTTTCCTGGATCTTGATCTTATCAGGATTGTTTGCAATTTTCTTAATTACGTATTCTACAAGCTCCCGCATATCTTTCTCCTTGTTGTTAATAGCCTCAGCAACACCTTATAGACAGAAATATCTCATGAATAATATTGGAAATTAAAATTTGGTCTTCTTTTTAAACCAGGACAGGCTACCTCTTCAACAATCCATTGAATAATACTTTCAGCAAAAGATCGATATGCTCTTCCATGTCAGGCATAGGTACTTTCATTGCCCAGGGATATTCCAGTCCTTTGAGAGCTGTGACGATAACAAATGCCACTAACTCCAGGTCTTCTACCTGAAAAATTCCCTTTTTTGCCCCTTCTTTTAAAATTGCCCTCACTATTTTTATCTCCTCCTGGAGATTCTTTTTTCTTATCCTCTCGATAAAGGAATAGTGCTCTAAATATTCCTCCTTAAGTGCACTATAAAAGTTAACTAATTGGCTAAGATGCTTCATTTTTGTTACAACGTAAGCGCGCAACTTTTCCTGAGGGGTATTTGCCTTGCTAATTACTTCCCTTATCTTTTGGCTCCATAACCTGTTTTCTTTCTCCAGCACGGCGCGGAAAATATCTTCTTTGCTATCAAAATAATAATAAATGCTGCTTTTGGTAATGTGAGCTGAGCGAGCAATTTCGTCAAGAGTGGTTTTCTTAAATCCATATTGCGCGAATAGCTTTTGAGCAACGTTAAGGATAAGTTCGGACTTAGAATTTTTCATGAATGCTACTTCCTTGTGAACTTTTTGACCAATTTAGTCTTTTAGTTAATTTTATAATAAAAAATTCAAAAAGTCAAATTGCAAATCCTCAGGACTTTCCTTAAAAAGTAGAGGTTACCATGCCTCTGGGGATCCTATCTTCTTGGCCGCACCTTGTGGGAAAAGATAGGAATACCAGATATTCTCTCACCTTTCCTAAAAAAGCATAAGGTGGATTTAGTCTTCTACAATCTTACCTCCACCTATTTTACGCTCAGAGAATCCAAGGGAAACCTAAAATGTCACGGTCACTCAAGGGATGAGAAAAAAAGAAAAGTTCAAGTGGTAGTGGGGATAGTGAGTGAGGAAAACATTAAATTTTTGGAGTTCTTAAGCT
>QMQA01000112.1 GCA_003648845.1 Candidatus Aerophobota bacterium | reverse complement strand
GGATATGTCCCGGTTTCAATGGCAGCATTTTTCTGGGCTAACCGAGCTTTCTCAACAACTCTTTGGGCGATTAAATCTGACCAGTCCTGGTACTGGCAACTGGCCTCTTCCTCTCCTACTCCTAAAAAATCTCCTTCTCGAGCCAGAAAGGCATAAATAGAAAAGGAATAAAAACTCTTTTTATAACTGAAACTAAGCCCTGAGCTATTTAAAATAGAGATTTTGAGTATTGTTTTATCTATCTGTGCTTCACATTGAAGATAAGGAAATTCCTCCAGAATAGCCCGAATTGCCCTTTCCCCTTCTTCAACCATTTTTTCAACCGAAATTGATAAAATAGCAGGATCAAAACATTTTACCTTAGATATTTTAGAAGATGTAGGAAATTTAAAAAGGGCAATCTCCCCAAACCTGCTTGATTCAATAGCTGATTTTACAAGAAACTTCAAATCCGCAAGGTTAGTAATGCTGGAAAAGCCTATTTTCTTGTTTTTTATTACCCGAAGTCCAATTCCTTGCCCGAAAGAGTTATCAATAGCTTTAAGGCGGTTAGACTGAAAACTGACCGTGGTATTTTGAAAATCTTCTCTATAAATCTCCGCTTCCTCAACTTTTGAGAGAGCCATTTTTAAAATATTTTCCACTATCTACCCCCCACTACTAATTCTCTTATACGAATATGAGGACCACCGGTAGAAACTGGAAGAGGTGATTGGTCATTTTTCCCGCACCCCCCTGGACCTGTAAATAAAACTAAATCATTCCCCACTGCATCAATTTGAGAAAGTGTGGTGAAGATATTTCCGGTCAGATTAAAATCTCTTATTCTCCTTGTGAGCTTCCCATCTTTTATTATATACCCTTCCTCAGGAGCGAAGGTAAACATCTCAAGGTTAGTTTGTCCTCCCCTGAACCCCCTTGCATATATCCCTTCTTTTACCTCGGAAATCATCTCTTCTTTACTTTTTTCTCCTTTTTCTATGTAAGTGTTGCTCATTCTCACTATAGGTGGATATTCGTAGCTTATAGCTCGAGCATTTCCTGTAGGTTCCTCTCCCATCTTAGCTGCAGTTTCTCTGGAGTGAAGCCTTCCCACCAGTTTCCCTTCCCTGATAAGATAAGTTTTGCCAGCAGCTACTCCTTCATCATCGTACAGATAAAATCCCCCTTCTCCTGGAATGGGAGGCTCATCAACAATATTAAGAATTTCGCTACCAAACCTTCGCCCCAGCTTCATAATATCGAGCAAACGTTCGTTTTCGAAAAGAAAATCAGCCTCGGACAGGTGCCCAAAGGCCTCATGAGCAAAAACTCCACTTAACTCGGGATCCACAACCACGGTGTATCTTCCCCCTTTTGCTGGCTCAGCATCAAGTAACTGAGAAGCTCTTTTAACTGCTTTTTCCGCCTTCTCTTCTTGATTTTCCACCAGTTCATATCCTCCTGTTCCTCCCACTCCTTCATGAGCTGACTGAATATTGCCGCCTCTGCGAGCAATAGAAGCCATCCCTAAAAGAGTATAAAATCTTTCCTGTTTGATATAAGTTCCCTCAGAGTTAGCAAAGTACTTAACTATATAAACATCAACATACCTTAAGTCTGATGTTTGAATTTCGGGACCGGAGAGAAGAATTTGATTATATAAAGAGGTGAGTCTATATTTTTCCTCCAGATCAATCTGACGAGGATCTTTTCTTGCACTGCCAGGAACAATCCTGCTTACAATGGGAACCGAAGCCAATTTGACAGGAATTCCCTTGGAGAGAAGAGATTGTTTGGTGGTTAAATGCAGGTAAGAAGGTAAATCATCTAAATTATTAAACGATAAGAAACTCCACCCTGCCTTTCCCTTTACTCTTATACCCCCTCCTTTTTCTTTAGAGGTGCCTATAGACTCAAGCTCTTTACCTGTCCAGTGAATATAGGTGACTACTCTTTCCTCATATCTTATTTCTGCGTAATCAGCTTTAATTTTGTTGAGACAGGATAAAAGGTGAGTTCTCATCCTGAAGAGGCCTTTTCCATAATCTCTTCGGGGATATCAAAGTTAGCATAGACATTTTGTACTTCTTCCATCTCTTCAAGGGCATCCATTAACTTCAACATCTGAATAGCTTCTTTTTCTTCCAGAGGAACAACAGTTTGAGGGACCATGGTTAATTCTAAAAGATCCGGATTTAACCCGGCTTTTTTAACTTTTTCTTTAACCACGCCAAATTTTTCAGGAGGAAAAATAACCTCTATAGTACTGTTATCTTCTCTGATATCTTCTGCTCCTATCTCAATTGCAAGATCCATAATTTTATCTTCATCCACATTTTCTCTGTCAAAAACCATAGAACCTTTTCTCTCAAAAAGCCAGCTTACACATCCAGTTTCTCCCATATGCCCACCATTACTGGTTAAAATATGCCTTATCTCGGATATAACTCTTCTTTTATTGTCAGTTACAGCCTCAACAAGAACAGCTACTCCTCCCGGTCCATACCCCTCACAGGTGATTTGCTCATAACTTACCCCAGCAAGCTCACCAGTTCCTCTCTGAATAGCTCTTTTTATGTTTTCCTTTGGCATCCCGGCCTCTTGTGCCTTTTCCACCACCATACGCAGGCCAGGGTTTTTCTCAATATCCCCCCCTCCCTGTCTTGCCTCTATGGTTATTTTGCGTGCCAGTTTACTGAATAGTTTTCCTCTTTGAGCATCTTTTTTAGCCTTTTTATGTTTTATACTACTCCATTTAGAATGTCCTGACAAACCTGATCACCCCTCTTTTATTTTTAATTTAAATTTAGCAAAAAAAGGAATGCTGTCAATTACAATAAAAAAAAGCGGGAGGGATAACCTCCCGCTTTTTTTTATTTACACTATCCCTTAATACTCAGGGGGTGGATAGGGAGGACCGCCTTTTTTCTCTTCTTTCTCAGGAATCTCTGCAACCAGAGCATCAGTGGTCAGAATCAAGGAAGCTATACTGGCAGCATTTTCTATGGTTGTGCGTACAACCTTTGCCGGATCAATAACTCCACTTTCTACCAGATCCTCATATTTCCCGGTTTCAGCATTAAATCCCTCAGAGCCTTCTCTTCTGAGAACTTCTTCTACCACCACTCCACCTTCCAGACCAGCATTTTCGGCAATCTTGCGCAGAGGCTCTCTCAAGGCATCCCTTATTATCCGAATCCCTATGTTTTCATCTTCAAATTCACCCTTTAATTTTTCTATAGCCGGGAGGCATCTGAGGAGAGTAACTCCTCCTCCGGGCACTATTCCTTCCTCCACAGCTGCCCTTGTAGCGGCAACAGCATCTTCGATTCTGGCCTTATTAGTTTTCATTTCAGCCTCAGTTGCTGCTCCTACGTTAATAACAGCCACTCCACCAGAAAGTTTTGCCAGTCTTTCTTCCAGTTTCTCGCGGTCATAATCAGAATCAGTCTCTTCCATCTGGAGTTTTATCTGTTTAATCCTATCCTCAATCTTCTCCTTATCTCCCTGACCTTCAATAATTGTTGTCTCCTCATTGGTGATGCGCACCCGCTTGGCTCTACCCAGCATTGAAATATCCACATTCTCCAGTTTCAAACCCAGATCTTCTGATACAACCTGTCCACCTGTCAGGATGGCAATGTCCTCCAGCATAGCCTTTCTTCTATCTCCAAAACCCGGAGCTTTAACAGCGGCACACTTTAAAGTCCCTCTGATTTTATTCACAACTAAGGTAGCAAGAGCCTCTCCTTCTACATCTTCAGCTACCAAAAGGAAAGACTTACCGGTATTGGCAACCTTCTCCAGAAGAGGTAGAAGATCTTTCATGTTGCTTATCTTCTTGTCATGCAAAAGAATATAGGGCTCTTCCAGAACCACTTCCATTTTTTCGGGATTGGTTATAAAATAAGGAGAAATGTAACCACGGTCAAATTGCATACCTTCAACAAACTCTACGTTGGTTTCAGCGGTTTTTCCCTCTTCGATAGTTATCACACCATTCTCACCAACCTTTTCCATAGCATCGGCAATTAGCTCTCCCACAGTCTTATCATTAGAAGCTGCAACTGTTGCTACTTGAGCAATGGACTTTTTATCCTTTACGGGTTTGCTTATTCTCTTTATCTCCTCCACAACAGCACGAACTGCTTTCTCCATTCCCTTTCTGAGGTGAGTGGGGTTAACTCCAGCAATTACGTTTTTCATTCCCTGATGGACTATATATTGTGTTAAAAGAGTAGCTGTGGTGGTTCCATCTCCAGCTACATCTTTTGTTTTCTCTGCTACTTCTTTTACCAGCTGAGCTCCCATATTCTCATAGGGATCCTCAAGCTCTATCTCCTTGGCTACCGTTACCCCATCGTCAGTAACAGTAGGTGAGCCAAAACTCTTAGCCAGGGCAACATTTTGACCCTTAGGTCCAAGAGTAATGGTAACAGCATTAGCCAGTTTATCAAGCCCTCTTATAAGAGCCTGTCTGGCATCGGAACCAAATACGATTTGTTTTGCAGCCATAGATTGCACCTCCTTTTTTCAAAAGTTATTTTTCCAAAACAGCTAAAACATCATCTTCTCCGAGTACCAGATACTCCTCGCCCTCTAACTTCACCTCTGTTCCACCATATTTTGCAAAGATGACTATATCACCCTTTTTAACTCCCTTAAAATCCGGACCCACGGCTATGACTTCTCCCTGCTGGGGTTTTTCTTTACTCGCTGTTTCAGGAAGATAAATCCCTCCCTGTGTCTTTTCTTCCTGTTTTTGAGGTTTTACTACTATTCTTTCACCCAAAGGTCTTATGTTCATCTTTACCCCTCCTCTATCCTGTGATTGAGATTGATTTAAAATTATATTTGAAAGAAGGTCAGTGTCAACCCCTTACTCCAACATTCTTGCTTTTATCCTTAGATTCCGAATTTTTTATAGTGATCTTGATTACAATCGGAAAAAAGTTAAAATAAAATTCATTTATTCATTAAATTAACCACAGGAGGGATATATGGGCTATCAGATACTGAAAAAGAAGACTTTAGGACCCGATTCGATTCTTCTCGTGGTAAAAGCTCCATATGTGGCAAGATCTGCGAAACCGGGACAATTTGTAGTATTAAGAGCTTACGATAAGGGAGAAAGAATTCCTCTCACAATTGCCAATGCGGACAAAAATAAGGGGACAGTCACGGTCATATTCCAGGTAGTAGGAAAAACCACAAAATATCTTTCATACCTTGAAATTGGTGATGAGATTCTTGATTTTTTAGGTCCTCTGGGAACTCCTACAGAGATTGAAAAATTCGGATATGTAGCCGCAGTAGGAGGGGGATTTGGCACAGCTGTTCTTTATCCTCT
>QMQA01000111.1 GCA_003648845.1 Candidatus Aerophobota bacterium | reverse complement strand
TAGGTAGGCTATCAACTGACATATGCTTTCATTTTTACCCCCCTTTATTTTTGTTTCAATCCCTCATAGGTAGGCTATCAACATACCCATCTCCTTCGTCAATTATATCTCCTTCCCTGTTTCAATCCCTCATAGGTAGGCTATCAACCTACAGTTTTTCTCATCCTTTACCTCCTTTTTTATCAGTTTCAATCCCTCATAGGTAGGCTATCAACCGGAACTTCCCGGTGTGTGTATTGCAATCACCAGGAGTTTCAATCCCTCATAGGTAGGCTATCAACCCCGAAGATAAAGGTAAACGTGCAAAAAGTCAGTAGTTTCAATCCCTCATAGGTAGGCTATCAACGAACAAAGCATGGAAGCAGATGGAAAGGAACATAGCGTTTCAATCCCTCATAGGTAGGCTATCAACCTGAGATGCTCCTCAGAAAGGAGCATCTCGGAAATCCGTTTCAATCCCTCATAGGTAGGCTATCAACATGCCTGGGGCGATTTTCAAGAGAAACTCGGAGATAGTTTCAATCCCTCATAGGTAGGCTATCAACAGCAGAGGGCATGGTAGAATTTATAACTGATGCTCGTTTCAATCCCTCATAGGTAGGCTATCAACTTGGATATCTGTCTAAAGGTAAGTTGGAGACTTTGGGGTTTCAATCCCTCATAGGTAGGCTATCAACCAATTTCATCCTTCTCTATATACAATTTCACACCTTCTAACCCTTATTTTCAATGAACAAGATAACCACTCTTCATTATACCCTTTTATCTTCTTCTGGTCAATGTTCATACCCCTCTGAATAACCCTGTCTATCCCCCGTTAAATTTACACTATTCTACTTCGACGAGATTCCTCTACCACCATCCACTTACACCTCACAATATTCTCTCATCAGTTGCCTTTTCCTTCCCCATTGTTTCCCTATCAAAGAACTTTTTTGTCCGTAGCTTGTAAAAAATTATAGAATCTTCTTCCTCCTCAATAACTTTTTTCAACTCCATTTTCAATTTAACAAGTTTAGCCTTACTTATCTCCCCTTCCAGAACAGAGTTCTGCATCCAGTTAAGGTACCTCCTCCCTATCTTAAGTACCTTATTTACTCGCTCCTCATTGATATCATAAACCATAATCACATACATAGCCTATCACTACTTATCACCAGTACGCCACAAATGGCAGATAAGGTCTCTCGCCCATGAAATGCTTTTCCAGCTTATAAAGCTCCAGCCTCATTAATCTTTTATAAGAAACACGCTTCCTGATTGAACTATGCTGGATGACTGTTTTTAGCCTTTTATCAAATGCCTCCACAAAAATCATCCTGCCTTTTTCATTGAGAGATACCCCTCCCAGAGCTTTCACAAAATGGTTTGTCTTAATAACTCCCTTATTAACGAGATAGAAAATAATTCTGTCGGCAATAACAGGTTTAAAAATCTCAGCCACATCCAGATTCAGAGTAAATCTGCGAAAGTTTGTAGTATGCAAAAACCCTATCCGGGGATCTAAATGGGTCTTATATATCTCACTTAAAATTGCCGTATAAACCAGACTATTACCAAAACTTATCAGAGCATTTAACCTGTTTTGAGGAGGACGTCTGCTTCTTTCCCCAAATTCAAACTCAGAATTGTTGATAATTTTATTAAAAGCTTTATAGTAAAAATCACGAATATTTCCCTCAATAGCCATTAAAGCATCAGTACTTTGTTGAAAGGAAATCTCTTCTTCAAGGCTCTCTATTTGCTCAATATTTGAAGCAAGGTCTATGCCCCTGTTGTGGTAGTAAGATAGGACTTTCTTAATATTTGCAACAGCTCCTTTAACAAATCTTTGAGCAAGGTCCATTCTTTTTCCCTCATCAAGATAATGCTCGCACTGCTTAAGGGTCATATAACCGGAATTATAATGTTCCCGTGGATAAAAAGAGCCTGAATAGTACCCATAATAGTTGAAAAAATGCAAAATTATCTCCTGCTGGCTTAAAAAATCAAGCAATTTCTTGTTTATAGTTACCTCTCCAAATATCATAATCTCTCCCGTATTTTCCACAGGAACGTATTTTTTACCTCCCTTTTCCCTCTCAAAATAAATGGTATTTTGCTTTCTCTTAAGCTCACCGTTAGAGAAAATATAAATAGTTCTTTTCATTTAAACTTTTATTTTGCCCTTCTGGATAAAATGCAGTACCATCTGTTCAATCAATATTTTACCAGTAGCAGTTACCCAGAATTTCTTAATGGTGTATATTCCCATCTCCTTTATTATTTCTTTTTCCTCAGTTTGAATTACTCCCAGCCACTTAAGATAATCCAGAAGTATACTCTTTAAATTTAAACTCAGATGACGTAAAAGACCTTCCTGTGACTCAATCAATCCTATCTTGGAAGCATAGAGTTTGCGCACCATCTGCTCAGGAGTTATCTTTTCATCTACCCGCAACTGATCTAAATGATAAAGAGGAGTCTGAAAGTCTTTCTGGTACATATCGCAGTAATAGTCCAGAAAATCGTTTGGTTGCAAATCTTTCCAGTCCACCTTTTCCACCCAGGTGCAGAAAAGCTCAAAAAGCTTTTTGCCATAAGGTTTTTCTCTAAACTCCTCCACCCGAGTTTTATTTACATTTATCCTCCCCTTATTATCCACCCGGATCAGTCTTTTTGCCCGGCAGAGTTTATCTATAAAGTTTATATACCGTTTGCGAGACTCTTCCCCTCTTTTCTCCTCTTTGCCCAAAAATACAAAACTATCTTTATATTTGAAATTCTGCTCTATTATTTTAAGATGCTTAAAGGGAATCCACTTATTCTTAGGGGTAACTTTTACCTTATTGCGCTCAAAATAATTGATAAAAGTTTCTACATCTTCTACAAGTGGGGTATCCTTGGGTGTAATTTTATTCAGCCTTGATTTAACCTCCGGTTTGAGTATAGGAGTTACACTTATTTTAAAGGGAAAGCCTTTGCGGGGACTGCCCAGCCTTTTTCTTTCCTCTGTAATTACCTGCCACGGAGTCTTGCCATTTAACTCTGGTTGAGGCTCAGAAAGCCATTTATTTTTATACTCCTCTACTTTTCTTTCCAGCTCCTCCTGACTGGAAAACTTATCTGGATCAATCTTTGAAGCTATATAAGAGGTAAGATCTTTAACAAGTTCCTTCTCCTTAGGACCCATTACTTCTTTTATTTTCTCCTCAGGAGATTTTCCCCCAAATTCCTCGCGGGAGGAGAGGTTCCAGAACAAATTAAAAAGGTCCTGGAACTCCACAAACTCCTTGCTACTGGGAAAGTCTATTTTTTCGGTCAGTTCCTTGAGAATCTTTGCAGGATCAGTGGTTTTATTTATCTTTTTCTTGAGCTGTCTGATTGTAATTGCCTTTTTACCCATATATTTTTTTAATTTGCGCCTCAGGTTTTTCTCTACTATTTCCAGGTTCTCTTCCCTTGTTTTTTCTTTCTGGTAGAAAGTCCTCTCCAGCAATAAAGGGTCAGGCTTTTCTTTAGTTTTCTCTGACATTCTCTTCCATTCCCTTTTTGCCAGATAAGAGATATTTTTTGGCAAAAGTAAACTTATATGAGCCAGGGCATAATCTTTTTCATAAGGCAGGACTCTGGCAATGATGAAATCCCCCTCTTCCAGGTAGTAGGTACCCCTGTTTTCTCTTATCTTATAGACCTTAGTAGAAGAGAGGTCCCTGGCTATAAAGTGGGAGCCGAGAGCAACTTTCAATACCTCAAATGCACTGTAAATATTGAATCTAAATGCAGAATAGATTTTTCTATCTTTTTTGTTAAAATCTGACAATTTTTTAGATAAAAACACCTCAAGGGGAGTTTTCCTGTAATGGATGGAGGAATAGGAAAAGAGAAAATAATCCAGAAAGCGAAGCTCAGCAGATTCTCTTTCCTGTGAGGTTGGGTAATAGGCCTGGAGTTTTGGACCGAGAAATTTCTCTCCCTCGTCCTCCATCTCCTTGCTCAGGTAAGGGTCTTCCATACAAAAATCAACAATCCTGGCAGTATACTCACTCACCCTTGTAGCAGGTTCCATATCTTCCATATAAATATCATCAAAGTACATTGGCTATCCTCTTTCTTTTTTTTAGACCCAGCAAAATTCTCTGTAGGCACAGTGGGTGCAGTATCTATTTTTTACAGGTTCGGGAGGATTATCCTGGGCAATTATGTCTTTTACCTGGTGAAAAGTTTGCTTAAGCTCATCTTCGATATCCTGGGTAAGTTCTACAGGGATTCTTTTCCTTCCCCTTGGCACCATAAGCTCTCCCTTAGCATTAATTCCCCTTTGCCTTAACCTGTAAAGATAAAAAGCAAGCTGCATTATGGCTGATTTTTCAAATCGAGAGAATTTTCTTACCTCTCCCACAATTATATCGTTGTTTTTTCTTTTCATCAAATCAACTTTTATGTTATTCCATATCAATGTTTACAGCCTTGAATATCTGCTTTACTATTTTGGGATGTAATATTTTTCCTGAATGATAAGGTATCACTATTCTTGTATTAGCTTTCTTATATATTCTATGACCTCCCTTGCTCCTAATCAGCTTAAATCCAGCTTTCAGCAATATTTCCTCTGCTTGTGAAGCCGTTATTCTCGGTGTCTTATCCAATCTCTACCTCTAATGAAGTGGTCAATATTTCTTTGCTCAAAAATTGTTTAATCTCTTCCTCGGTTAACGTTTCCAGATACAATTCAATTGCTTCTCTTATATTCTTCAACACTTCTTCCAAGGAATCACCCTGAGTCTGACAACCCTTTAGTTCCGGACAATAAGCATAATACCCGTGTTCATCTTTTTCTATCACAACACTTACTTTATAATTACTCATTCTCACCCTCCCGAGGAAAAATTATAAATCTAAATACAAAAATCTTTAATCTACCTATCACTTTTTTTCCTGGATATGTTTTAAAATTTCAATAATACCAATCATCCAATTTCACAAATGATCCAATTTCCCCTTCTCATATAAGGCTACGGGTCAATTAGAAATATTTCTTATCCAGAGGAAACCACTCCCTAAGGTCATTTTTCAAATTTTTACCAACCTTTAGAAATATTAACATTGGGAACCTTGCGCTATACAGTTTCTCAAAATATCCTTCTTTTCTAAAAACTTTTGGCAGAGACCTTCAATTTTTATACTCCTTATCGTTTAAAGAGGACTTTCTTGTAATTTATTGAGGTTTGGACTATTCTTTTTCCAATTCCTCACTTGTGAGTCCTGCAGGCAAAATTCAATGATTTCTGCAACATATTCGCTTACCCGTGTGGCTGGCCTTATATCTTCCATATAGATATCATCAAAATACATTGGCT
>QMQA01000110.1 GCA_003648845.1 Candidatus Aerophobota bacterium | reverse complement strand
GGATTAAATTCGTTATTAACTCCGGGCGTTCTTTAAAAGATATTTTAGAAATTTTGTTTCAGAGCAGGATTCCCTGTTCTGAAGGCTATCCTGAGGCTATAATTTCTACACACGGGGCTTTCATCCATTATCTTAAGGGAAATAACTATGTAGAGGACGAGGAATGGAATAAGAAGAAAGAGAAAGAACTTGAGATTTTGCGTCAGGAAATCGGATGGAAGAGTAAATTATGGGAAAAGCTCATAGAGGAGAAACTCAAAATAAAACCCGTGAGCAAACAAATAGATCAGGGGATATTCAGGGTTTTCTTTAGCAATAAAGAAGAGGCAGAAAAGGTAAGGCAGGCAATTACAAAAGAGAGCAGTTTTAAATATACCACTTTTCTCAGAAACAAACATCTTCTCCTTGCTACTTTATCCACTGCTCAAAAGGGCTATTCCTTATTGAGGGTCACTCGACATTTTAATATTTCCCCCAACCAGGTTCTGGCTATTGGTGACTCTCACAATGATGAAGATATGCTTGATGGAAGATACGGTTTTATACCGGCAGCTCCTTCTAATGCAGATGAAGAGGTAAAACTTCTGGTGAAAAATAACAATGGATATGTAGCATCACTGCCTGAAGGTAAGGGAGTGATGGAAATCGTGAACTTTCTACTTAACTCACCCAAGTAGACTCCCTTGTCAGTAAGGCGGTTACCAGTATAATAATATATGATAAAAACACCTTCAGGATGCGGGAATAGCTCAGGGGTAGAGCATCAGCTTCCCAAGCTGAGGGTCGCGGGTTCGAATCCCGTTTCCCGCTCCAGCCTTTAAGAAACTCTACTAGTAGGCATTTGCCTAATATTATTTAGGGTTATTTTAACACTTCAAACAAGTCAAGTCAACATCTGACCTCAAATTTTATTTCTAACATACTTGACAAAAATTATTTCCACATTATAATGAAGCAAAAATGTACCAGGAGGAGTATAAAAGATGCCTCTTTATCGATATAAATGTGAGAAATGTGGCAGTATTACCCAAATTCTCGAAGGAGTAGGTAAAGGCAGCAACAAGATAAGGTGCAGAAGCTGTGGAAGTGATAAACTGGTAAAACTTTTACCTGCGAGTTTATCTGTAAGAAGTTCAGAGCCTATAGTGTCTGAGTGTTGTGGTATGACCAATCCCTGTGATAATCCTAAAAGATGCTGTCAGAGATAAATGACAAAAATAAGCTTGTTTTTAGAATTTTTTATATTATTTGCATTTTTATGCAGTAGGGCAAGTTTTCCTAACGACAAAAAGGATAACAAAAAAATCCAGCTCACCTCTCTTAAAGAAAATTTTACCTTACCTTATACCGATATAACAATTACCATCCTCTACGACAACCACGATTTTGATACAAACCTTAAGCCAGCCTGGGGGTTTTCCTGCCTGATAGAGGGAACAGATAAAACTATCCTTTTTGATACAGGAGGGGATGGTCAAATCCTTCTTTCAAATATGCAAAAACTGGGGATAGACCCTAATAAAATAGAGATAGTTGTCCTCTCTCACATTCATGGTGATCATACAGAAGGGCTTGATTCATTTTTAGCTCACAATCCCGGGGTCGAAGTTTACCTTCCCGCCTCCTTTTCCCAAAGTTTCAAACAAAAAATAAAAAAAATTGGGGCAAAGATAGTTGAAGTAAAAGACTCTATTAAGATATGTAGTAATGTTTATTCTACCGGTGAAATGGGTAAATGGATAAAAGAGCAATCTTTATTAATCAAGATAAAAAAAGGCCTTATAGTAATCACTGGCTGTGCCCACCCTGGAATAGTAAACATTATTAAAAGGGCAAAGGAAATCACACAAGACAGTGTTTACTTAGTGTTAGGGGGCTTTCATCTTTCAGGAGTAAGGAGTTACCAGATTAAAAAGATAATTCAGGAATTCGAGCGCGAAGGAGTAAAAAAAGTAGCTCCTTGCCACTGCTCTGGCGATCTTACCTGTAAGCTTTTCCAAGATATTTATAAAAAAAATTTCATCCTGGCAGGGGTTGGCAAAAAAATTAAAATAGATAGCTAAAAGAGGAGGTAAAATGCTTAGAGTGGATTGGGATCTCTGTGTAGGGTGTGGATTTTGTGCCCGAGTTTGTCCCCAAGGAGCAATAAGTATAATTGGAGGCAAAGCCTATATTGACCAAAATAAATGTATAGAGTGCTTCAACTGTGAAAAAGCCTGTCCAAGAGGAGCAATCAGGAAAAAAATAGAAAGGGTCGTCTCCCTTAAAGAAATAAAAGATACCTGTCAAAAGCTGGATGAAGAATTTGAAAAAATCTTTGAAAAACTTGACAAACTGGAAATAAAGCAAAAAGATAATGATCGCCTATAGTAGTTATAAGGTAAAAAAATGAAAACATACCTTGATTGTATACCCTGTTTTTTCAGGCAGGGATTGGAAGCAATTAGAATGACTACCGGGGATGAGGCAAAACACAGAAAGGTTTTATTTGAAATAGCAAAAGTCATTCCTGAATTTCCTCTGAATAGCACTCCTCCAGAAATGGGCAAGATCATCCATAAAATCGTTCATCAGTTTACAGACTCATCTGACCCCTATAGGGAAATTAAAAATAGACACAACAAAATGGCCTTAGAGCTTTACCCGGAGTTAAAAGAAAAAGCAAAAAGAGCAGAAGACCCTCTACTTATGGCAATAAGAATAGCTATAGCCGGAAACGTTATTGATCTGGGGGCAGGCAGTGAAGTTAATATAAAAAAGGAGCTCAAAAAAATCCTTCACCAGAATTTTGCCATTTTGGATTATGACAGATTTAAAGAATCCTTAAAAAATACAGATGAAATTCTGTATATAGCAGACAATGCAGGAGAGGTGGTATTCGACCGCATTTTAATTGAAAGCTTAAAAAAGAGGGTTATTTACGCAGTAAGAGATAAACCGATTATAAATGATGCCACTATAGATGATGCTCTTTTTTGCAAAATGGATGAGGTGGCAGAGGTTATATCTTCTGGCTGCGATGCTCCTGGAACTATTCTAAGAGAGTGTTCAGGAGAATTTTTAAGTCACTACAATAAATCTAAACTAATCATTAGTAAAGGACAGGGAAACTATGAAACTCTCTCCCAGGAAAAAAAACCTATATTCTTTCTTCTTAAGGCAAAATGTCCAGTAATAGCAAGAGATTTAAAATGTAAATTAGGAGACGTAATTTTGAAAGCTCAGATGTGAGGTTATTCTTGTTATTCCATTTCCCAATTCCTCTGTTTACCTTTCATTCCGATAAAGAAAGCAAGGCATTTAAGGCCATAATCCAAAAAGTTAGCCCCGAAAATAAGAGAAAAAAATTGAATAGGAGTGATAAGTGGTGTAACATCCTTCAGGAAAATTTTTAACTATATAAAAATAAAAAATGGCGAGAAGTAACATATGAGCTGGAAGATATTTGACAAACTTTACAAAAGATATGATGAATGGTTCGATGAGTTTCAAAATAAGAAAATTTTTGAATTGGAGAGCAAATGTCTGGAGAAAGCTCTTCAAGGAGTACCAAGGCCATGGCTTGAGATAGGAGTTGGAACAGGAAGATTTGCTGAAAAAATCGGTATAGATTTTGGAATAGATCCGTCTGAGAAAATGTTAAAAGAGGCTACTAAAAGAAAAATAAAAGCAGTGAAGGCTACAGCTGAACATCTGCCCTTTCTCCCAGATTTTTTTGGTGGGATAGCCATAATAGTAACTTTTTGCTTCTTGGATAACCCTCTGAGAGCATTAAAGGAGTGTTTTTATGTATTGAGAAAAGATGGGAAACTTGTCCTGGGGATAGTTCCCAGAGATAGTAGCTGGGGGAGATTTTATTTAAAGAAAAAAGAAGAGGGGCATCCCTTTTACTCTGTGGCTCATTTTTATACTGTCAAGGAGGCTATAAGTCTCTCAGAAAAAATCGGATTTAAGCTGGAAACTGTTTTCTCCACCCTTTTTGAAGAACCAGCAGAGTGTATAAATATAAGACCTTACCTGCCAGAACCAAAACCGGTGAAGAATGCAGGATTTGTATGTATCAAGTTAAGGAAATCTTAAGAAGGTTTTAGTAAAAGACCTCCAGAAATATTAAATTTTTAAAAAAAGTGGATGAGGTGATGTCCCGTTTTTTAACATCACAAATTTATCTGAATACCTGGGGGCTAAATTGAGCTCATGCATAGCCATTATCACCGAAATACCTTTTTCTTTAACCAATTTTTTACTATTTCTAAAACTTCCAGTTGATGTTTTAAGTCCAGATTGCTTGTAGGCTTATCTAAAAGCATAATTTCTGGTTCTTGAGCTATGGCTCTTGCTATTGTCAAGGGACAGGAATACTAAAACTGTGGCACTTAAAACAACTCAAGCTTCGCTTGACCTGAATCCTGGCTTTGTTACCATTTGACATACTTGAGGATTTCTCTTTCACCGATTCCCACTGTTGAAACAAAATATCCGGGTGATCAGACAACATTCTCTTTCCAGTACACCTTGGCCAGCCAAGAAAACTTTTTCCTCAACAGACTCGCAGTTGTCCCTTTCATCTTCTCCACTATCTCACTTACTGCATATTTCGGTGGGATGACCATCACCATATGGACGTGATCCACCTGAATATTGTACTTCACTACCTCACATCCTGGCATACTTCTCAGTATCTTCGGAAAAAGTTTTCTCAGGTAACCTCTGACGCCAGGATTCAAGATACGGCGACGATATTTTGGTATCCACACCATATGGTACTCAGTACGATATGCACTGTGCCCTGACAATCTGATCTCCATATCTATATTATAGCATATCGTCGCCTACTCATTCACCCACGGGCAAACCCGTGGAACTCACTGGCGCTTGTCCGTGGAACTCTGCCCTTCGGGCCGCGTTTAGAGAGTACTTTCAACTATTTGCGTTACTGTTATATCTTTTTTAGCTATTTCTTTTAAAAACTCACATCTTACCTCAGCATCTAAACATTCTGGGGGGAAAAGCCCCTTCTTTTTAATTTTGCCTTGAACAAACAGTTTGGTGAAAGTTACAGCTGATATACTTGTCATATACGTGGTATACGATACTCCCAGTTTTTTAAAAGACTCCTCAAGACCAGGAGAATTTATTTTATAAGCGTATTTTATCTTCTTGCCTGCTTTTTTACCTTCTATTACTATCCCTGTATACCCTTCCTCCCCCTCAATTCCTTCCTCAATAATTTCTTTTATCTCCTCGGCAGAGGAGGGAGCTGGTGGAGTTAATGCCAAAACAACATCCAGAGGAATAACCTCGGTTTCTTTTACCTTGATGGGTTTGTTACTCAAAAGGCCAAATC
>QMQA01000109.1 GCA_003648845.1 Candidatus Aerophobota bacterium | reverse complement strand
TACAACTGTAGATGAGATTGATAAAGCACCCGAAGAAAAAGAAAGAGGATTAACCATATGTATTGCTCACATTGAGTATGAAACGGAGAAAAGGCATTATGCTCATATTGACTGCCCCGGCCATGCTGACTATATAAAAAATATGATCACAGGAGCTGCTCAGATGGATGGAGCTATTCTGGTTGTTTCTGCAGCTGATGGAGCTATGCCTCAAACCCGAGAACATATTCTCCTGGCAAGGCAGGTTAATGTTCCGGCAATTGTCGTCTTCTTAAACAAAGTTGATCAAGTTGAAGACAAAGAACTGTTAGAGCTGGTAGAACTTGAGGTAAGGGAGCTTCTTTCCAAGTACGAATTTCCGGGAGACGATATACCGGTTATTGCAGGTTCGGCACTGAAGTGCCTGGAATGTGGGTGTGGAAAGGAAGATTGTCCACATTGTGGACCTATCTGGCAACTTTTGAAAGCGGTGGATGAGTATATACCTGAACCTGTCAGGGATGTAGATAAACCATTTTTACTTGCAATAGAGGATGTCTTTTCTATTACCGGTAGAGGAACAGTGGTTACCGGAAGAGTGGAAAGAGGCAGGATTAAGATGGGAGATCCAGTTGAGATAGTAGGACTGTCAGAGGAAATAAAGAAAACTGTAGCCACTGGCCTGGAGATGTTTAGGAAAACGCTGGACGAGGCTCAGGCAGGGGATAATATTGGAGTATTGCTGCGAGGTATAGAGAAGGATGAGGTTAGCAGAGGGCAGGTACTGGCAGCTCCGGGCTCTATTACTCCTCATACTAAGTTTGAAGGAGAGGTTTATGTACTGACAAAGGAAGAAGGAGGACGTCATACTCCCTTTTTTGAAGGGTATAGGCCTCAGTTTTATTTCAGAACCACTGATGTTACAGGAGATATCTCTCTTCCCGAAGGAGTGGAAATGGTAATGCCTGGTGATAATGTGAGATTGACTATTAAGTTAATTACTCCTATAGCGATGGAGGAGGGGGTGAGATTCGCTATTCGTGAAGGCGGTCACACTGTGGGAGCAGGTGTAGTAACCAAGATAATAGAGTAATCGCTATGGCAGAGATAGTTACCCTGGTTTGTACTCAGTGCAAGGCGAGAAATTACACCACTACACGGGCGAAGAAGACTTCTTCTTTATCTCTTAAAAAGTACTGTAAGTTTTGCCGTAAACACACCCTCCATAAGGAAAGGTAGGTCCGTAGCTCAACATGGTTAGAGCACCGGATTCCAAATCCGGAGGTTGCAGGTTCGAGTCCTGCCGGGCCTGCCAGCGGGTTGTTTTATCCCTGAGAAAAATTTTGTCGGCTCTGTTGCCTTAGTACAGTGAGTCAGAACTTTTTAGAAGTTAAGAAAGAGAAGTTAGCTTTATAAAAGGGTTTATAAATGGCTAACAGAATAAAGGATTTTCTTAATGCGGTGAGGGTGGAAGCTAAAAAGGTGAGCTGGCCCTCAAGAGCGGAGATTGTAAAATCTACAATAATTGTTATTGTGGCTATAGCTATTTTTGCCATAATTATTGGAGGAATAGACGTTATTTTTCTACAGATTTTAAGACTCCTTGTGGGATAAGATGGCTAAAAAGTGGTATGCAATTCATACTTATGCAGGTCAGGAAGATAAGGTAAAGACTAACCTGGAGCAAAGGATTGAATCTTTTGGAGTGAAGGATAAAATTTCGCGTATCCTGATTCCCAAGGAAAAGATAGCCGAGGTGAGGAATGGAAAAAGAAGAATATACAAGAGAAAATTTTTTCCCGGTTACATTCTGGTAGAAGCAGAGTTAGATGATGAAACAAAGTATGTTATTGCCAATACTCCAGGGGTTACTGGATTTGTTGGGTCAAGGAAGCAGCCTACCCCACTGGATGAAAAAGAGATAAACAATATAGAGTATAGAATGGGACTTCTGGAGAAAAAGCCCAAACCGGGAGTGGTTTTTGAAGTGGGTGAAAGTGTTCGCATCAGTAGTGGGCCTTTTACCAATTTTCAGGGTGAGATAATTGAGGTTAACCCGCAGCAACAGAGATTGAAAGTTCTTGTTTCAATTTTTGGGAGAGAAACCCCTGTAGAATTAGAATACGTTAATGTGGAGAAATTATAATGGCCAAAAAACCTGTTATGGCTCAGGTAAAGCTTCAAATACCAGCAGGAAAGGCTAATCCAGCGCCTCCGGTAGGACCAGCTCTGGGACAGCACGGGGTAAACATTATGGATTTTTGCAAGGCTTTTAACGAGCGGACAAAGGATCAGGGAGATGTTGTTATTCCCGTGGTAATTACTGTATATAAGGATCGCTCTTTTACTTTTGAGTTGAAAACTCCGCCTGCCTCCTCTCTTTTAAAAAAAGCAGCCGGAATAGAAAAAGGTTCAGGAGAGCCAAATAAGAAGAAGGTAGGTAAGGTTACAAGGAAAGATATTGAAAAAATAGCAAGGATCAAATTAAAAGATCTCAATGCCTACGATCTTAAAAGTGCCATGAAGATGATAGAAGGAACAGCGAAAAATATGGGATTAGAAATTGTGGAGGAGTGAGCCGTGCCCAAGAGAGAAAAAAAATACCTGGAGATGGAGAAAAAAATAGAGAAAAAGGAATATACCCCTGAAGAGGCAAAAAAAGCTGGTGCGGATTTTATAGGAGGAGAGGAGCTTATAGAAAAAATAGAAAAAGGATGGCTTGATTTTGACGCTGTTGTTTCCACTCCAGGATTAATGAGATCGGTAGCAAGATTGGGTAAAATTCTCGGTCCTAAAGGACTGATGCCCTCACCTAAGGTTGGTACGGTTACTGATAATCCGGGAAAGGTTGTGGATGAGCTTAAAAGAGGAAAGATAGAATACAGAAATGATGCTACCGGGGTGGTCCATGCTCCTATTGGTAAGGTATCTTTTGAGGAAAACTCTCTCATAGAAAATTTCAATGCTTTATTAAAAGCTCTGGAGAAGGATAAACCTTCTACAGTAAAGGGGCGCTATATCAAGAGTATTTATCTATCATCAACCATGGGGCCGGGAATAAAGGTAAAGTGGCAAAGTTGAAGACTTTGGTTTCCCCAAAATTTCGGGACAAGAGATAAAACTTAAAGATTTTTTTGGAAACTGAAGAGGTAAGAGGCTATGATGAGGATTGAAGAAAAGAAAGAGAAAGTAAAGTGGTTAAGGGAGAATTTTCTGAAAAGCTCAGCCAGCTTTATAGTGGATTATCGGGGCCTGAAAGTGGACGAACTTACACAGCTTAGGAGAAAGTTAAAAGAATGCAAGGGTGCTCTTCACGTGGTGAAAAATACTCTGGCAAGAAGAGGAGCTGAGCAGGCTGATTTAAAAGAGCTTAACAGTCTTTTTGTAGGACCTACGGGGATTATTTTCACTCTGGGGGAAGAACCTGTTGCACCGGCCAGGATAATTAAGGAATTTATGGAGGAACACTCTAATCTGAAGATCAAAGGAGGTATTTTAGCAAAAAAGCTGCTGGATACAGAGAAGGTAATTTCTCTCGCCAGTTTGCCAGATAGGAACAGTTTAATGGCTCAGTTTTTGAGTCAGCTCACTTTACCCCTTGTACAGTTTATGGTGGCTTTAACATCGCCTCTACAGAATTTTTTGTTTATAATAAATTCTATTATTGATCAGAAAAAAGGAGGATCATCAATGGCAACTACACCCAAACAAAAAACCGAGGATAAAAAGGAAAGCAGGAAAGAGATTATTATTAAGGCTATTGAAGAGATGAATATTCTCGAACTTTCAGAGCTGGTTAAGGAACTGGAGGAAAAGTTTGGAGTTAAGGCGACTGTTCCCCAGGTAGCTGTAGCTACTGCCCCTTCCAAGGAAGAGGAAGCTAAAGAGGAAAAAACAGAATTTGATGTAATCCTTTCCGAGGTGGGGAGTAAAAAAATTCAGGTTATCAAAGAGGTGAGAAAACTTACTTCACTGGGACTCAAGGAAGCAAAGGATCTGGTTGAGTCTGCTCCCAAGCCTATAAAGCAGGCTGTTAGTAAGGAAGAGGCTCAAAAAATAAAAGAGACTTTAGAAGCTGTGGGGGCCAAAGTAGAATTAAAATAAATAAAAGAGGTCAAATCCATGCCAGTTGCATCGAAGGAAAAAAAGAGGGTGATGGATTTTTGTAAGTACCCTTCTTTGATTGAGGTTCCCGACCTTCTGGAGATGCAGCGTGCCTCTTACGAAGAATTTCTCCAGAGAGATGTTCCGCCAGAAAAAAGAGAATATAAGGGATTAGAAGCTGTTTTTAGGGATGTATTTCCTGTTGAGAGCTACAATGAAAAGATGTCATTAGAATATGTAGAATACCGATTTGCTGAGCCACGTTACAGTATGGAAAAATGCGAGGAAGAAGAACTAACTTATGCTATTCCTCTTTATGTTAAGCTCAGATTAAACAAAAAAGAAACAGGAGAGGTAATTGAACAGGAGGTTTACCTGGGGGATATTCCCTTGATGAATGAGAGAGGTAGCTTTATCATCAATGGGACAGAAAAGATAGTAGTCAATCAAATTCAGCGTACCCCTGGAGTGTTTTTTGAAGAGACTACCGCAACATCTGGTGAAGGAAAAGCTTCCTACAGGGCTCGGATTATTCCGGAGAGGGGTAACTGGCTTGATCTGGAATTGAAAGACGGTCTTTTGTATATGCGGATTAATCGGGGGCGGAGATTTCTGGGTACCTTATTTCTTAGAGCTCTGGGTGCAAGTCCAGAGGATGTTTTAAATCAAATAGATAGCCCTCAAGACAGAGAAATATTAAGAAGGAGTTTTGAACAGGACGGTGCCTCCTCAACCCGAGATGCTCTTCTCAAAATATACCATCAACTCAGGCCAGGCAGGCCTCCCGTGTTCGAATCAGTAAAGGAAGTATTTGAGAGGACTTTTCTAAATCCACGCTATTACAATCTGGATAAGATAGGTCGTTTTCAAATTAATCAGGAGTTAGGTTTGAATACTGGATGGGATTGTATGGTTTTGAGGTTGGAGGATATGGTGGGAGTGGTGAGGTCCCTTCTTAAAATTAATCGCGAAGCTGTTGAGCTTGAAAGTATGGATCATCTGGCTTATAGGAGAGTAAGAAGAATTGGGGATCTTTTGACAGAGCAAATCCGTATAGGACTTGCTCATCTTTCTCGAATAGTTCAGCAGAGGATGAGTATTCAATCTCCCGAAACTATTACTCCTCGCTCCCTGGTTAACACAAAAGCACTGAGAGGAGCAATAGAGAGTTTTTTCCATACCGGCCAACTATCTCAATATCTGGACCAAACCAATCCTCTGGCAGAGCTGACCCATAAACGTAGATTATCTGCTCTTGGTCCGGGAGGTCTTTCCCGTG
>QMQA01000108.1 GCA_003648845.1 Candidatus Aerophobota bacterium | reverse complement strand
TTTATATCCCTTAGGCATAATCATCCTCCCTCTAAAAGAGTATTGTTAGAGCTCTCCCTTGATAGATTTGCAGAAAATCTCTTCCAGATCTTCAACTCGAAGGTTACGAGGATTCCCGACCAAAAAAGAGGCCAGTCTTCTCCTTCTTAAAGCACCTGCAAACATTTTTTAGGCTTAGAATGATGACCCATTTTAACAAACTTTTTATTCCTTGTAAAGGGTATTCCGGGCTTTTTGTACCAGAACTTTCCCCAAAATTTAAGACTATTTTCTTTGAAATAATGATATAATAAGGAATATAGCAATTTAGTAAGTGGAATAGGTAAAATTATTTTGAGATATACGTATTTTGAGGTAAAATTTTAGGGAAACTTCTAAAAGAGGAGCATCTTTACTATGGCTAATTCCACTAAAACAGCGGCAAAGATAAAATCACAGATATCAAGATTTTCTGCAAAGATGTCCAAAGATTTAGATAAACCCAAAAGAAAGTTTATCCACCAGATGATCTATGGTATCCAGGCTTCAAAAGATGGAGATACTTTATGGATAATGGAGATATACCTTTAGATATTTTTAGTTCTTAAAAATTTTGGGGAAAGTCTTGGAGAAATTAACTTGACATATTCTTTATGTATGTTATAAATACAAATTGAATATTTTTGATATATTTTTTCTGGGAGGACAATATGCAGAAAGCAAAAAGGATGAAAAGGTTAGGAACTGAAACGGCCTTTGAAGTTTTGGCCCGGGTAAATGAGCTTAAGAGAAAAGGTAAAGACATTATAAGCTTTGCCATCGGTGAGCCTGATTTTGATACACCAGTCCATATTAAAGATGCAGCAATGAATGCACTTAAAGAAGGATATACCCATTATTCTCCCTCAGCTGGTGTTCTTTCTTTAAGAGAATCAATTGCCCGCTATATTTCTAAGACAAGAGATATAGAAGTAGATCCTGAAGAAGTGGTAGTTACTCCGGGAGCAAAACCAATCATTGCTTACGGTATTCTGGCCTGTGTTAACGAAGGAGATGAGGTGATATATCCCAATCCAGGTTTTCCAATTTATGAATCTTTCATAAATTTTGTGGGAGCAAAACCTGTTCCTCTTCCTCTTCTGGAGGAAAGAGAGTTCAGTTTTGACCCTCAAGAGCTGGAGAAAAGAATAACTGATAAAACAAAAATGATTATTATTAACTCTCCTCATAACCCTACAGGTGGTATACTAAGCCGGGATGACCTGGAAATGATTGCTGAGATATCGAAGAAAAAAGAGATCTGGATTATGTCAGATGAGATTTATTCCCAAATTATTTATGATACAGAATTTAATAGTATTGCCTCCATTCCGGGAATGAAGGAAAGAACGATTTTAATAGACGGCTTTTCCAAAACTTATGCCATGACTGGCTGGAGGTTAGGATTTGGGGTGATGAGAAAAGATCTGGCACAGGATGTTACAAGAATCCAGACCAATGTCAACTCCTGTACAAACACCTTTATTCAATATGCAGGAGTAAATGCTCTGGAGGGACCACAGGATGCCTCTTTGGCTATGGTGAAAGAATTTAAAGAAAGGCGCGATATTATCTGGGAAGGATTAAACGAAATAAAAGGAATAAGATGTGTTAAACCAAAAGGAGCTTTTTACATATACCCTAATGTTACTGAGGTTTGCCGCAATCTCAACCTTGAAAACTCAAGAAAACTGCAGGATTATCTCCTTTATGAGGCAGGTGTAGCAGTTCTGGGTAGAACCTGTTTCGGACAAAGATGTGAGGGAGAAAAAGACGAATACATAAGATTATCCTACGCTACCTCAAAAGAAGATATTCTGGAGGGGCTAAGAAGAATTAAAAAAGTGGTAGAAAAATGAAAGAAAAAAAAGACAGAGATTATTCATATTATCTTGATACAGATCTTTCCAAAATAGACCCTGATGTGGACCTTGTTATCGATTTTGAAAGAGTGAGACAGCTACAAAAGATCATTCTTATACCATCAGAAAGCATCTGCCCCAGGCCTGTTCGAGAAGCCCTGGCATCGCCTTTCACCAGTCTTTACGCTGAAGGATATCCTTCCCCGAGAATGAGTGAAGAAAATGATGAAAAGGTCTTACTTGACTTTGATTACCAGCTTGCTTACTACAGACGCTATTCTGACAGACGTTTTTACAAAGGGGTTGAGTTTGCTGATTTTGTTGAATCTCTTGCCCAAAGAAGGATAGCAAAGTGCTTTGCCACAGATAAAGTAAGTGCAGACAAAATTTTTGTTAATGTCCAACCATTATCAGGAGCAGCAGCAAATAACGCTGTTTATGCAGCCTTCCTTAAACCCGGTGATACAATTATGGGTATGCACTTATCTCATGGAGGACATCTTACCCATGGGAGTGAATTTAATCGCTCCGGAAAATACTACAGGGCTGTCTCATATGAGGCAGATCCTGTAACTGGAAAACTTAACTACGATGCTATAAAAGAGCTTGCTTTAGAGCACCAACCCAGAATAGTAATTGCAGGTTATAGTGCCTACCCCTGGAGTGTTGACTGGAAAAAATTTAGAGAAATTGCCGACAGTGTAGGAGCACTTCTTTTTGCCGATATTGCCCATGTTGCAGGACTTGTGGTTGCTGGAGTATATCCTAATCCAGTAGGCTTTGCTGATGTTATCACCTTTACAACTCATAAAACCCTCTGTGGTCCCCGGGGAGCAGTTATCTTGACTACTGATAGAGAAAAAGCTAAGCTAATAGACGAGGCTGTTTTTCCTGGAGAACAGGGAGGTCCTCACATCAACAAGATTGCAGCTATAGCAACTACATTTAAAATTACACAAACAGAGGAGTTTAAAAAACTGCAGGAAAAAATTGTTGAAAATGCCAAAGCCTTAGCCTCCTCTTTAGAAAAAAAAGGGCTGAAGATGGCCTATGGAGGGACCGATACTCACCTTTTACTGGTTGACCTGAATGCCATTAAAACAAGGACCGGCTTTCCCTTAAAAGGAGAAATAGCTGCCCGGATTCTGGATCTCTGTGGTCTGGTAGTTAACAAAAACACAATCCCTGGTGATGAAACAGCTGCTGAGGCAAGCGGCATAAGACTTGGAACTCCCTGGGTTACTCAACGAGGGTTTGAAAAAGAGGATATGGAGAAAATAGCAGAACTTGTTCACCGGGTACTGGTCAACATTCAACCTTTCATGTATAAAGGATTAACCGGGGACTTGCCCAGAGGAAAAATAAATCTTGAGATAATAGAAGAGGTAAAAAAACAGGTAAGGGAGCTAATCCAGGAAAAAGAAGGTGAGGTAGAGGATAAGAGAAAAATTTTTGAATTTGTCTCTTATCAAGAACAGTCCTCTTCATCCAAGCAAGAGACAGGGACAGAAAAAATCAGCAATATGGAAATACTAAGGGTAAGCGGAGAAAGGGCAAAACCTTTCCTGCAAGAGGTATCCACTGCCAATATAGCAGAACTTAAACCAGGTGATGTCACCCCCTCCTTCCTCTTAGATGCCGAAGGAAAACTCATTGCTGATGTTTCAATCCTCCGTTTGCCTCCCGATGAGAAGGGAAAAGATTATTATCTGGTGGCAACAACCTCTTCCAGTATACAAAAAGTAAAGTGCTGGCTGGAGGGTTTATCAGATGGATACATTATTTTTGATCCTCAGGATATATTTGCCAAAATTCAGGGACCTGTAGTAGTGGAACAAGTGAAAGAAGGGAAAGAAGAGATTTTGAGGAAAATGGAGGGAAAGTTAAAAACTAATCCAGAAAATCCCAAGTTAAAAGATAGACTCCGGTTAAAGCAAGAGGCTGAAATTGATGGTTTATCTCTGTATAAAGATTTTCCCTCCTGGTTTGATCTGTCCAAGCCTTATTTTATTGGACAACACCTTTTTATTCAAAATATATCTTTAAAAGTAGAAAAAAAGAAATTTCACTACGCTGGGAAGGAAAAGATTAAAAAATCTTTTTTACACACAGAGCATTTAAAACTGGGAGCAAAATTTACCAGGTTTGCTGGATGGGAAATGCCTCTTTATTATACAGGCATTGCTGAGGAACACAGAGCGGTAAGAGAGCGAGCAGGAATTTTTGATGTAACTCATATGGGGGTCCTGGAAGTGAGTGGAAAGGGAGCTGCTGATTTCCTGGATGTAGCCTGTACCAACTATGTTCGATGGATAAAACCTGGTCAGTCTCAGTACAGTTTTCTTCTCGACCCTGAGGGGAATGTGATAGATGACATTATGGTTTATTGCCGCTCTGGAGAAAAATATATGATTGTTTGTAATGCTGCCAATCAGGAGAAAGTTTTAAGCTGGCTTAAGGCAGTCGCCTCTAAAAAGTACATTATAGATAAAAATTACCCGGCAAGAGAGGTCAAAGCTTCTGTAAATATCAAGAATTTAAAAGATGCATCAGCACAAGATGAGCGAAAAATAGATATAGCTCTCCAGGGACCTGCATCAGGTTTTATTCTGAAAAAATTAGTAGATGAAAATCTGTGGGAAAATATAAAAAGGCTTGAAAAAAACGAATTTGTGGAGGGTGAGCTTGCCGGGAAAAATACAATAATCTCCCGCACAGGTTATACCGGAGAGGATATGGGTTTTGAGTTTTACCTCCATCCAGAAGATGCCTCTATTATCTGGAATTTGATTCTGGAAAAAGGCAGAGAGTTTGAAGTTAAACCCTGCGGTCTGGGAGCAAGAGACTCACTTAGAGTGGAAGCCGGTCTTCCTCTACACGGACATGAGCTTGCCGGAAGGCACCAAATTAACCCCATTGAGGCAGGGTATGGAGCTTTTGTTAAGTTTCACAAACCCTTTTTTATTGGAAGAGAGGCTCTGCTGAAAAAAGAGAAAAAAAGAGAAAAGAAAATTATAAGGTTCAGGCTAAAATCAAGCTATGGCAGGATGATAAGGTCGGAGGATCCTGTGGTGGACAAACAGGGAAGATATATTGGAAGGGTTACAAGCTGTGCTCTGGCAAAAGATTTTCAAGTTGGCCTTGCCTTCGTTGATGAAAGAATTCAAGAAGGGGAGGAAATTGCAATATTTCCCCTTCCCCGGGGAAGATTTCAGGAAAAGTCTGCAGAAAATCTAAGTGAAGGAGACAGGACTGTACTTCCCCAGGAAGCTATAGTTCTGCCTCGGTTTCCGGAGAAAATCGATGAGGAGAAAAGTCCATGTATCCCAGGAACTTAAAATACACCAGAACCCATGAGTGGATAAAAGTTGATAAAGATATAGGAGTTGTCGGGATTACAGATTTTGCAGTAAAAAAGCTCACTGATCTTGTATATATAGAGCTCCCCCCGGTAGAAGAAAAACTAACACGGGGCTCTCCTTTTGGCAGTATAGAATCTGTTAAAGCTGTTGCCGACTTAAACTCTCCTGTAACTGGCAAAGTAATAGAGATTCACCAGGAAC
>QMQA01000107.1 GCA_003648845.1 Candidatus Aerophobota bacterium | reverse complement strand
TCCCTCATTTACCTGGTAAAGTTTTTTCTTCACACTTTCCTTTTCAGGATTGATGGTAACATCTGCTCCCAGAATTTTTGCTTTTTTTAACTTAAAATCAAAAAAATCAATAACAATTATAAGAGCTGCCCCCATCACTCTGGCAAGTTGAAGGTGTGCAAGTCCGGTAAATCCAGCACCAATTATCAGAACAGTATCTCCCGGCTGGAGATTGGCCTTTTTAAGCCCCCTCATACAGCAACCTATTGGTTCAATCAAGCTTCCTTCCTCAAAGGAAACATTGTCAGGTAACTTGATTATACCCCCATTTTCTACATTAATCCTTGGAATCCTTATATACTCAGCAAAACCTGCCGGATCCAGGTCAGTCTGCCGATAGGTGGGACACATTGTATAACTGCCCCTTCGACACCAGTGGCAGACAAAACAGGGAACATGGTGATTGACATATATCCTGTCTCCCCGGCTGAATCCTCTCACCCCTTCTCCTACCTTCTCAATCACTCCAGTTACCTCATGGCCAAAGAAATGAGTCTTCTTTGTCTTTCTGTACCAGTCCAGAATATCACTTCCGCATATCCCGCACACCTTTGTTTTCATTAAAATCTCCCCCGGTCCAATCTCGGGCACGGGAATATCAACTATCCTTACATCCTGAGCGCTGTAATACTCTGCTACTTTCATAGTTATTTATCTATCTATAACTTAAAAATTTCAGAACTTCTACAGGGAAAGGGTCAGGTATGCCAAAAAGTCTCAATGTTTTTGTCGCTCCTTCTATTGCTGTATTTTTCAGAACACTTTCCCTTTTTGTCATCCTTTTGACCTTAATTGATTCTGCTGGAAAAATAGCCAAGATATTTACATTTTTATGCTTTTGTTCACCCTTAACAATACGCAACCTCTCCTCATATAGTTTGTATCTATTTTTATACACCCGGCAAAAATTCTCACCATATTTTTTTATCCCTGGCTCTATCAGGAACCGGTCAAAAATTTTCTCAAATGAGCCAGGTTTGTAATTTTTAGGCCTTGTCAAAACCACCAGAATATCCGTGCATCCTGCCTCAATAGCTTCCTTGACAGGAATGGGGCAGGATATGCCCCCATCAAGATACCAGGTACCCTGAATATTTACAGGAATATCATAGACAAAGGGCATAGCTGCAGTTGCCTTAAGAAGAGCCAGAATATCAACATCTCTTTGTTTGTTTTTAAACATCACAGCTTTTCCTGTAGAGACACAGGTTAATCCAATGTTAAGGGTGGTGGAGGAATCAAGGAGCTTTTTAAAATTAAGTGGTTTTACTTTTACAATAATATTCATTAAAAAGTCTATATCCACTATCTTCCTGAAGCGGAAAAAATCAATGAAACCCCTGTTATTAATATCCTGGTAATAAATTGTAGTACCATATGCTGCTTGTCCGGAAAGAAAATAGGCTCCATTTAATGCCCCGGCGGAAACTCCATAAATCTCATCAAATCCTTCTGTGTATCCCAGCTCCTCCAGGGCACAACAAACTCCTGCACCAAATACCCCCCGCATTCCACCTCCCTGGAGTATAAGAGCTGTCTTTAAATTAGAATTTCTTCTTTCCTTTTTTTCCTGGCATCTCCTTTTGATATTCTCCAGTGCCTGGAGGGGGTTCACTCCTCCGTAATCTCCTGAAGATAGAACCTGCTTGATATCTGAAGAGTTTAACTCTCCCACTGTAGACTCTCCAGTTACTCGAAAATTTTACAAACCAGTCAACATAGAACCTCAAACGTTGAACGTGTTTTAACTGACAGACGACCAACCCTGTTCCGTAGACCTGCCTTCATCACCTGCGCCTTACCCTTGCTCATTTTTCAATAACCCTCACCCCACCCATATATGACCAGAGAACCTCTGGAATGTGCACCTTTCCCTGCTCATCCTGAAAATTCTCCAGTATGGCTACCACACACCTTCCCACAGCGAGCCCTGAACCATTAAGAGTATGGACATATCTGGTCTTACCTGTGGCCTCTTCTCTGTATCTTATGGATGCCCTGCGAGACTGGTAGTCTTCAAAATTTGAGCAGGTAGATATCTCCAGCCATCTCTGTTGACTGGGAAGCCACACCTCGATATCATAACCAAGGGCAGCTGCAAAACCCAGCTCCTCGCCACACAGCTTCACCACCCTGTAGGGGAGATTGAGTTTTTGCAGAACTTCCTCTGCATCCTGAAGGAGTTTTTCCAGCTCCTCGTAAGAAGTCTGGGGAGTGGTAAATTTGACAAGCTCCACTTTATTAAATTGATGAACCCTTATCATTCCCTGAATTTTCTTGCCATAAGCACCAGCTTCCCGACGGAAACAGGGGGTATAAGCAGTATAATAGATAGGGAGCCTCTTTTCCTCCAGGATTTGTTCTCTGTGAAGATTGGTAACCGGTACCTCAGCAGTAGGAACAAGATAATAATCGTCCTTCTCGCATTTATAAAGTTCCTCTCTAAATTTGGGAAGTTGTGCTGTACCGGTGGTAGCAGATGTATTGGTCATAAAGGGGGGAAGTACCTCTTCATACCCCTGCTGAATGTGTAGATCCAGCATAAAATTGATCAGAGCTCTTTCCAGCCTTGCTCCCAATCCTCTGCAAACTACAAAGCCACTTCCTGCTATCCTGGCAGCTGATTTAAAATCAAGAATTTTTAACTCCTCGCCAATTCTTTGATGATCTTTAACAGGAAAATTAAGGTCGGGGATTTTTCCCCATCTTCTCACTTCCCGATTTTCACCAACGGGAACTTCAGGATGAAGCTTATTAGGCAAATTAAGAAGAAAATCAGTTACCTTGCTTTCGTATTCTCTTTTTCTTTTCTCCAGCTTTTTTATCCTGTTTGCAAGTTTTTGCATTTCGTTAATTAAATCGGTAGCATCTTTTCCTTCTTTTTTAAGCTTGCCTATCTGTTTTGATTTTTTATTTTGAAGATACTTTAATTCGTCGAGCTCCTTAGTGCACCTTCTCCGCTCCTCATCCCAGTGAAGAAAAGTATCAAGATTGGCTTTTATTCCCCGTTTGGTTAAAGATTCCCTCATAACCTCTATATTTTCCCTTAACCACTTACTACTTAACATTAAGAGTCTCCTTTTTTATGGTGTAAGTTCTGAAACTTATTCATTTATAATCGGAGGGAAGATACTCAAGTGGATCCATTGGTTTGCCATCTTTTGCTCTTCTCACCTCAAAGTGCAGCATGGCCTCTTCGGCGGTACCGCTCTTGCCTATTCTGGCAATAGGCTGTCCCTTTTCCACCAGATCACCCTTTTTTACAAGATTTACTGAATTGTACATATAGCAGGTATAAAGCCCCAGCTCTTGATGCTCAATTATTATCGTCCAGCCATAGTTTCTCAGCAGGCCACTGTAGTAAACTTTACCCTTTGCAGGAGCAACAACACTGGTTCCTTCAGGGGCAAGGATATCAATCCCAAAATCTCTCCTTCTGTATGATACTGCCTTTCCCTCAAGGGGCCAGATTAAGAACCCTTTTCCTTTTACTGTTTCACCAAACGTAGGAGAGGGTTGGATTTTATCCTCTTCTGGTGGAGTTGAAGTGGCATCTTTTTTCCCAGCAGCAATGATCTCTTTGGGAATGTCAATTTTTTTAACCTTGCTTGCACCGGGAATAAATAATCTTTGCCCTGGCATTATATGATTGGGGTCTTGCAGACGGTTGAGGGAGATAACCTTCTCCATGCTAACTCCATAAGTTTTACAGATACGCCATAGCGTCTCATATCTTTTAACCGGGTGGTAGATACCCTTAACTTTTATGGGAATGATTAACTTCTGGCGGGGATAAATCCTATCACTGCGAAGATTATTTTTTTTCTTTATTTCATTAACTGAAACACCATACCGTTTACTTATATTCCACAGGTTCTCACCTTTCTGGACAATATGGTATCTATAGTAGACAAGAATTGCTGCTTTTAAAAATGGACAAAAGAAGCTAATCCAGACTAAGATGAAAAAAATCAGCCCGCACCTTGCAATAAGTTTGGCTCTTTTCTTTCCTCTCACCTTGCGCACCATTTACAAAACGGAGTATACAGATAAGCTGGTCGGGATGGGGGGATTTGAACCCCCGACCTCCTCGTCCCGAACGAGGCGCGCTAAACCAGGCTGCGCTACATCCCGCTAAATATTCTGCTTACACCCAATATGCCAAGGGTGGTAAAAAGCACAACAATTCCAGCAAGACAAACACCTATAAAAATCGCTGGAAAAGAATATTTCACCGGAATGGACAAAAGAAAGCTAACCAGACTCCCCGTCCAGGCTCCGGTAACAGGCAGGGGTATTGCCACCAGAATTACAATCCCCACAATCCCATACCTGCAGATAATTTTCTTTTTCCCCTGAAATTTTTTCTCCATCTTATTAAAAATTCTACCCCACCACCTGTATTTTTCTGCTATTTTGGATAGATATCTAAGGCCTATAAGAAGAGGTAAAACAGGGATAATATTTCCTGCAATGCTAACTGCATAAGCACTCAGGGGAGGTATCCCCAGAGAAATACCCAGGGGAAGCCCTCCTCTTAACTCAGCTACAGGAAGCATACTTATTAAAAATGTAAGAAGATAAGGAGAAAAGCTATTCAATTTTTTCCTCCCAGCCATATTGGCCAATTAAAGGAACAAATACACATCTTTCCACACCTTTGCTTGAAATCTTTCCATCTTTTTTCTTTACCACCATTAGCTCCTGAGAATAAGCATTCCCTACAGGTATGACCATTATTCCTTCTTCAGCAAGCTGCTGGATTAAAGGAGGAGGAATATCCTTTGCTCCAGCGGTAACCAGTATCCGATCATAAGGAGCGTACTGCTCAAGACCAACAGTGCCATTACCAACAAAAATCTTAACATTATCATAACCCATTTTCTTTAAGAGCTTTTTTGCTTTCTCAGCAAGTGAAGGTATTCTTTCCACACTGTAAACCTGCCAGCCTAAAAGGGCAAGAATAGCTGTTTGATAACCAGAACCGGTACCAATTTCCAGAATTTTCTCTTCTCCCCTCAGGTTGAGGCATTGAGTCATCAGGGCAGCCATGTAAGGCTGAGAGATAGTCTGACCTTCACCAATGGAAAGAGGAAAATCTTTATAAGCATCCTCCCGTAGGGAGGAAGGAACAAATTTTTCTCTCTCCACGCGAAGAAAAGCATCTAAAACTCTTCTATCATTAATTCCCCTTGGGATGAGTTGTCTTTTTACCATTTCCTCTCGCAACTTCTTGTAATCCACTTCCCCTCCCCCTCTTGTTTTTAATTTTAACATAAAAGCGGTAGGTGTCAAAAAAAGGGCCCTGTTCTCTGAAAATTTCAGGGTAAAAAATAAAACTTACAAAGTTTTGTTACAAAGTGAAGGAAAGTATCTCCTCGAATAAGGAACGCACTCAAGCTGTCCAAGAAAACCTTTCAGGAAACCGGAG
>QMQA01000106.1 GCA_003648845.1 Candidatus Aerophobota bacterium | reverse complement strand
ATGAAAAACCACTTAAGGAGATTAATACTCCAAATATAAGGAGTATAGAAAGTTTAAGCACTTTTTTAAATTTACCTTCGGCCAGACTTTTAAAAACAGTTATATATCAGACAGAGAAAGGATACGTGGGGGTGATACTCCGAGGGGACCATGCTGTGAATGAAGAAAAGCTAAAAAAGCTACTCAAGGTAAAAAAGCTGCAACTTGCTTTAAAGGAGAAGGTGCACGAGGACTTTGGAGTAGAGGTGGGTTTTGTTGGACCGATAGGAATAGATAATTTGCCTTTGGTAGTGGATAAGGCTGTAATGGAAGGGAAAAATTTTGTAGCTGGTGCCAATAAGAAAGATACCCATTTTATAAATGTTAATCCCGGCAGAGATTTTTCTCCTGATGTGGTTGGAGATGTGAGATTTATCCTGCCAGGAGATAGATGCCTGGTTTGCAACAGGAGTTTAAATATAAAAAGAGGAATGGAGGTAGGTCACCTTTTTCATCTGGGTTATAAATATTCTTCTACACTGGGAGCTTCTTTTCTGAATGAAAAAGGAGAAAAACACCCTTTGCTGATGGGATGCTATGGAATTGGGGTATCCCGTCTTCCTGCAGCTATCATTGAACAGAACCATGATGAGGATGGTATTGTATGGCCTGAAGAAGTTGCCCCTTTTCCAGCTGTAATTATTCCTGCATCTCAAGGAACTTTCAGCTTTTCTCAAAAACTGTATCAACAGTTAAAAAGCAGTTCAATAGATGTATTATGGGACGACCGGGATGTCTCAGCCGGGGTAAAGTTTAAAGATTCTGATCTTATAGGTATTCCTCTTAAAATAATTGTTGGCAGGTCTTTTTTAAAAGAAGAAAAAATTGAGATAAAAAAACGCAAGGATGGTGAACTTATAAAAGTAAACAAAGCAGAGTTTGTCCACAGGTTAAAGGAGTTAATTTAGCATGGAAAATAAGGAATTATTTTCTTTACTTAACTCTATCCAGCGTGAAAGAGGTATTCCACAGGAGAGCCTGCTTGAGGGTATTAAGGAAGCTCTTTATTTTGCCTATAAGAAGAAATATTCCTCTCCTCCCCGAGATCTTCAAGTGGTCCTGGATGAGAAAAAAGGGGAGTTTAAGGTTTTCGTGAAGAAATTGGTTGTGGAGAGGGTTAAAAATAAAGCTGTGGAGATTTCCCTTGATGAGGCCTCTAAGATAAGTTCTCAGGTTAAGGCTGGAGATGAGGTGGAACTGGAGGTTAATCCTCTGGATTTTAGCCGAATAGCCGCCAGTACTGGTAAGCATGTTATGATGCAACAAATTGTGGAAAAAGAAAAAGATAGACTCTATGAGGAATTCAAGAAAAAAGAAGGAGAGCTTGTAAGCGGCACTGTCCGATATAAAACCGACCGCTTTATCTTAATTGATCTTGGTAAACTGGAAGGGATTTTACCTGATAAAGAAACTTTCCCAAAAAGATCCTACAGCCAGGGAGAACGGATTATTGCCTATGTTATGCAGGTTAAGAGGGAACCCAAGGGACCTCATGTTATTCTCTCGCAGACTCATCCCAATTTCCTGCGCAGATTGTTTGAAAGAGAAGTGCCCGAGATTAATGAAGGTATAGTTAAGATAAGACAGATTAAAAGAGACCCGGGTAGAAGAGCTAAAGTTGTGGTGGAGTCCGGGGATGAAAAAATTGACCCGGTTGGAGCATGTGTGGGTCTTCGTGGTTCCAGGATAAAGGCCATTTTGAAAGAGATGGGTTCAGAGAGAATAGATATAATTAAATACAGCTCTGATATTGGTGAGTTTATAAAAAATGCCTTAAAACCAGCAGAGATCCACGAGGTTAAGGTTGATGCAAAAAAAAAGGAGGCAAAGGTTATAGTTAAGGATGACCAGCTTTCTCTTGCAATTGGAGCTAATGGAGAAAATGTGAAGTTGGCAGCAAAGCTTACCGGGTGGCAGATAGATATCCGTTCCCTGGGGCAGATAGAGAAAGAGGCGGTTCTTCTTCGGGATCTACCGGGGGTAGGAGAAAAAACTTTAGCTTCACTGCGAGAACATGGTTTTTTAACCCTCAAAGATATAGTAAGAGGTGGCCTGGAAAAGCTGGCACAGGTAGAAGGAATTGGTCCTAAGATGGCAGAGAGGATACTCAAGAAAGCAAAGGAAAAACTGGATTAGTTCAAGGAGGAAATAGTTGCGAGTTTATGAACTGGCGAGAAAGTTAAAGGTTCCAACTAAAAAACTACTGGAGGTTTTATCTGAATGGGGAATAGAAGGTAAAACCAATTTAAGCAGTTTAACCTCCCGGGAAGCGGAGGAGATTGAAGAGCTTCTTAAAGAAAAACCACCAGAAAAAAAGCCTCGCGAGAAAGTTCTGCCTCAGAGGGATCCTATTGTCACTCTGCTGGGACACGTGGACCATGGAAAGACTTCTCTTCTGGATGCTATTCGTAATACCCAGGTTGCTCAAAGTGAGGTGGGAGGGATTACTCAAAGAATCGGAGCTTCGGAGATATACTTTCAAGGGAAAAGAATAATTTTTATTGATACCCCGGGACATGAAGCCTTTACTGCTATGAGGGCACAGGGAGCTCAGGTTACAGATATTGCCGTTCTGGTTATAGCCGCCGATGATGGAGTTATGCCTCAGACCGAAGAGGCTATAAGTCATGCCCGGGCGGCAAATGTTCCTATCCTGGTAGCGATAAACAAAATGGATAAGGAGAACGCCAATCCCGAGAGAGTTAGGAGACAACTTACAAAGTATAATCTGACTCCCGAAGAGTGGGGAGGAGAGACTATCTGTGTGGAGGTTTCTGCCTTAAAGAAAAAAGGATTGGATGAGCTTTTGGAGATGATACTTTTGCAGGCAGAGATGATGGAGCTGGTAGCAGACCCCCATGGAAAATTAGAAGCAGTAGTTGTGGAAAGCGAGGTGCACCGGAAGAGGGGACCTTGTTCTACTTTGATAGTGAAGCAGGGTACCTTAAAAGAAGGAGACGTTATTGTTGGAGGAGAGGTTTACGGAAGAGCCAGAGCTCTTCTTAACTGGAAGGGAGAGAGATTAAAAGAAGCTGGACCTTCTACTCCTGTGCAGATTTTGGGTCTTTCTGATGTATCCTTACCCGGTCAGATTTTTACCAGGGTGGACAGCGAAAGAACGGCAAGACGTATGGCAGAGGAGGCAAAAGAAAGGGCAAGACTACACAGCCTTAGAAAAAGAGAAAAGGTAACTCTGGAAAGTATTTTTAGCTCTCCCCAGAAAGAAATCAAAACCCTTAATATAGTCTTAAGAGCCGATACTCAGGGAAGTTTGAAGGCTGTTGCTGGTGTTTTAGCTAATATGGGAGACGAGAATGTAAAAGTGGAGGTAGTCTCTCAAGGGATAGGAGAGGTAAAAAAATCAGATGTCTTACTTGCCTCCAGTTCTAAGGCTATAATAGTGGGTTTCAATGTTGAGGTTAGTCCAGAAATTCAGGCCCTTGCCAGTCAGGAAAAGGTAGAGATAAGAGAATATCAGATAATATACGATATTATTGAAGATATTAAACTGGCTGTTAAGGGGATGCTGGAACCTGTTTATGTTGAAGAGCTAATAGCAAAAGCTGAGGTTAGAGATACATTCAGGATTCCTCGTGTAGGGTTAGTAGCCGGATGTTATGTAGCTCAGGGTAAAGTAATTCGGGGAGCCACAGCAAAAATAATAAGAAATGGAGAAGCTGTAGGAGAGGGTATAATCACAAGTCTCAAGAGATTTGATCGTGATGTTAATGAGATCTCCACTGGACTGGAATGTGGAATGAAGGTGGAAGGAGTGGATGATGTCCAGAAAGGGGATCTGATAGAAGTTTATCAGAGAAGAAGATTAAGGTAACTTGTATAATTTTAGATGGTCATCGGTACTTTAGAACTATATATTCGTTTGCTCTCTTGTAATTCCTTAAAGGATAAACGCAGGATAGTGAAGAGCCTGCTCTCTCGTATCCGGAATAACTTTAATGTTTCTATAGCTGAGGTGGGTGATTATCCTCTCTGGCGAAGGGCGAAAATTGGAATAGCATTCCTTTCCCCGAATATCCAATATTCTAACAAGGTTCTGGATAAGATTCTGGAGTTTATAGAGAAAGAAGGAGATTTTTTTATAATTGATTACAGGAAAGAAATTCTATAAGAGGCACTTTTATGGATGGTTTGCTTCTGGTAAATAAACCTAAGGGGATGACATCCTTTGCAGCAGTGAAAAGGATAAAAAAGCTTGCCGGGATAAAGAAAGTAGGTCATACCGGAACTCTGGACCCTTCTGCCCGGGGACTGCTTCTTGTTTGCATGGGCAGAGCAACCAAACTCACCCCCTTTCTTCAGGAGCTGGACAAAACTTATCAGGGGAGAATGGTATTTGGAGTTGCCACAAGTAGTTTTGATGAGGAGGGAGAACTTGTAGAGGAAAAAGATGCCTCTTCTTTGGACAAAGAAAAAGTGAAAGCAATTTTTCATCAATTTGAGGGGAAAATCCTTCAGACTCCTCCTGTGTACTCAGCGGTTCACTGGCAGGGAGAGCGCCTTTATAATCTGGCCAGAAAAGGAACAAAAGTTGAGATTTCTGCCCGGCAGGTACATATATACGAGTTAAAACTGGTGAGTTATCTGCCAGGAGTCCATCCTGTGGCTGAATTTGAGGTTCGTTGCTCCAAGGGCACCTATATCCGGAGCTTGTGTCATGATATCGGTGAGGCATCAGGGTATGGAGCCTACCAGGCATCGCTTTGCAGGGTAAGGATTGGCCCTTTTTCCCTGGAGGATGCCACAGATTTAAAAGAAATTGAAGATATGGCCCAGAAGGGTAGATTAAATGAGATTATTTTGCCACCGGCTGAGGCTCTCCCACATTTCCCAAAAATTCTGGTAAAAAAAGGAGTGGAAAAGCTGGTGAAATGGGGCAGACCTATTTATCTTTCCCACCTTTCCGAAATTTCTTCAAATTTGGAAAAAGGTGATAGAGTAAGGATTTGCTCGGAAAATGGTGATCTTCTGGCTGTAGGTGTCTCTTTACAGAGTGGTTCTTACTTTGTCAAAGATAAGGTAGGATTTAAATATTTAAGAGTGCTTGTCTGATGATAATCAGAGAGGATTTTTCCGGAGCAGAAGAAAGACTGGATGCCTTTTTAACTATAGGATTTTTTGACGGAGTTCATCTTGGCCATCAGAAAATTATAGGGGAAGTTGTAAAAAAGGCGAACTTAAGCAATGTTCAAAGTTGTGTGATTACTTTTGATCGCCATCCTTCCGAGCTTTTTTCTGGCAGAAAGGTTAAGCTTTTAACCTCCCGGGAAGAGAAAGAAGAAATTTTCCGCTCTCTGGGGGTAGATGTGGTCCAGGTTTTTACATTTAACCCCCGGTTTGCTCGACTTTCTCCGGAAGAATTTTTAGAGAGGCTAAGCAGCATTTTTAATATCCAGAAAATCCTGGTAGGAGAGGAATTT
>QMQA01000105.1 GCA_003648845.1 Candidatus Aerophobota bacterium | reverse complement strand
CATTCGGAGATTGAAAGCAAGGGGTTTAGGAATTATCTATATTTCCCACCGTTTAGCCGAAATTTTTGAAATTGGTGATAGGGTAACAATTCTGAGGGATGGAAAGAAAGTGAGAGACGCTCAGATAAAAGAAATCACCTTAGATCAAATGGTACGAGATATGGTGGGAAGGAAAATTAAGGATTATTATTTCAAAGAAAAAGCTCCTATAGGGGAGACTGTATTAATGGTAAAAGGTTTGAGTCGAAAAGGAGCTTTTCAGGATATAAATTTCTACTTAAGAAAAGGAGAGATTTTAGGTATTTCTGGTTTGGTAGGTGCGGGAAGAACTGAGTTGGCGAGGGCAATTGTGGGAGCTGATCCTATTGACGAAGGGGAAATTTTTCTAAATGGAAAAAAGGTCAACGTAAAATCTCCCTCTCACGCATTGGAGTTGGGTATAGGTTTAATTCCGGAAGATAGAAAGAGAGACGGTTTGCTCCTATGCAGACCAGTAGAAGAGAACATTTCTCTTTCTATTTTGAAAAGAATTGCACGATTCTGGGTTATAGATTTCAGGAGACTGTTTGAGACTGTAACAGATTACGTTAATCAACTGAGGATTGTGACTCCCTCTTTAGATCAATTAGCAGAAAGCTTAAGTGGGGGAAACCAGCAAAAATTAGTGTTGGCAAGATGGCTTGCCTCAAAATGCAAGATACTTATTATGGATGAGCCTACAAGAGGGGTAGATGTGGGGGCAAAGGTGGACATTTATCACTTAATGAACCACTTAGTTAAAGAAGGTATCTCCATTATTTTCATTTCCTCTGAACTTCCAGAAATTCTATCCTTAAGCGATAGAATCATTGTGATGTGTGAAGGCCGAATAACCAAAGAATTTTTACCCGAGGAAACCAGTCAAGAGGAAATTTTAGAATTCTCATTACCTCAGGATAAACGTAAAGTAGCAACATAGACTTTTAGTCATTTTGGTATTTTGGAAAGGGTACAGAATAATGAAAGGTTTCATCAGAAAGTATGGTTTGTTGATCATATTTGGAGGAATTTTTTTGCTTTCCACTCTTAGCAGTCCTACTTTTCTTTCCAGAAATAATCTCAGCAACCTTTTGCGCCAGGGCTCCATAGTGGGAATTTTAGCGGTTGGAGAAACTCTGGTAATTCTTACTGGAGGGATTGATCTTTCCTTAGGCTCCATGGTAGCTTTAGCCTCAGTTTTAGTTGCTACTTTTATGCCTCAAAGTATTTTCCTTTCAATATTGCTAACCATGTTGATCTGTACTGCTTTGGGTTCAATAGATGGAGTACTGGTGGCCAAAGGAAAAATGCCCCCCTTTATCGCTACCCTGGGAATGATGATGGTAGCCAGGAGTCTGGCCATGGTAATAGCTAAGGGAGAAGTGGTATACGGAGTATCTAAAAGCTTTTATTTTGTCGGGCAGGGATACATAAAGGGAATTCCTGTGCCAGGTGTTATTTTAGCATTGGTGGCTGTGGTGGTGTTTTTTTTGCTGGGTATGAGTGGATGGGGTAGACATATCTACGCTGTAGGAGGGTCCGAGGAAGCTGCCCGACTTTCAGGAATTGGAGTAGAAAGAATTAAGATTTCGGTGTATACTCTTTCCGGTTTTTTCGCTGGTTTAGCGGGACTTGTTTACACTGCCCGATTAACTGCGGGTTACTGCGAAGGAGCTGTAGGGTATGAATTGGATGCTATTGCAGCTGCGGTAATAGGAGGAGTTAATTTGTTCGGAGGGGAGGGAAATTTACTTAAGGCAATAGTGGGAGCATTTATCCTAACCATTATAAGTAACTTTATGAACCTTACTGCTATTTCTCCTTATACCCAGGAAGCGGTAAAAGGAGCAATAATTCTGATAGCAGTTTACTTAAGTTTGAGAAGGTGATCTATAAAAAGGGGAGGAATTTACCCATTATGACAAATATATTAAGAACTTCACTTACCGGGTTCAAAGATAAGGCCGCAATAAAAAGGTTTGTTATAAGATACAACCTGTGGCTTATTATTTTAGGCATGAGCATAGTCTCTACTGTTCTTTCTAAAGGTGTTTTTATTAGTCCGGATAATTTATTCAATTTGCTTTTGCAAAACTCTATTATCGGTGTCTTGGCTTTGGGGCAATTTCTGGTTATATTAACTGCAGGAATAGATCTTTCTGTGGGCTCAATTTTGGCAGCAAGTGCTCTTTTATGTGCTTGGTTCCTGGCTAAGGGCTATGGAATTCTACTCTCAATACTTGTCTGTTTTGGTCTGGGTGCCTCTCTGGGATTAATGAACGGGTTAATGATAAGCAAGGGTAAAATTCCTCCTTTTATCGCTACCTTAGGGATGATGGGGATAGCTCGGAGTCTTGCTCGCCAGATAAACCATGGTTCTCCTATTTGGGCGATTCCTGAAAATTTTCTCATTTTTGGAAGGGAATCGGTGGGCCCCGTACCTGTAGCAGTAATCCTTTGGGGTATCGTGTTTTTCTTCACCTTATTTTTAGTGGAGCGAACTCGTTATGGTCGGTATATATATGCTGTAGGTGCAAACGAGAATGCAGCCAGAATTTCTGGAGTAAAAATAGATAGAACTAAGTTGTTGGTTTACTCTCTTGCGGGGCTGTTCTGCGCAATTGGGGCCATGATTTTTATCGCTCGAACCAAATATGCTCCTCCCACTGCGGGAATGTGGTACAATCTAGATTCCATTGCCGCAGTGGTGATTGGAGGAACTAGTCTATTTGGGGGAATTGGAAGCACTACAAACACATTTTTAGGAGTGATAGTGGTAGGAATCTTGACTAATCTTATGAATATACTGAACGTACATATTTTTGTACAAAAGGCAATAATAGGATTAGTGCTTATAGTAGCAGTTTATTCAAACATAAAAATCAGAGCGAGATAAATGGGGAAAGTCAAGGTCATGCGCAAAGCAAAGGAGGAGGTGATGGAAAAACCAGGCTGGAGAGGTGGTGCGAAAAAAACTTAACTAAAAAATAATTCAAATATTCAATAAAGGAGGTTAGCATGGACTTAAAAAAAATGTGTGTAATAGTGCTGGGATTGGTAGGGCTAGTAGCAATGACTTTAGTCTCTAGCCCTGTGATAGGGAAGGAAAGACCTTTGATTGCTTTCTCCCAATGCACTATGAATCATCCTTGGCGAGTTACTCTAACTAATGATATGAAGTACTGGGCAGCGAAATTAGATGTGAATTTTATCTGGGCAGATGGCAATAACGATGCTGCTAATCAGTTGGCAGATTGCGAAGATTTAATCGCAAAAAAGCCAGATGTGTTAGTTATCAGTCCTCTCCAGGCTAAAGCTCTTGCTCCAGTTTATGATATGTGTAATGAAGCTAAAGTCCCTCTGATTGTGATTGACAGGTATATTGATGCCGAACCAGGCACAGGAATGTACATTACCTTCATTGGTGAGGATCAGATGGAGGAAGGAAGGACAGCCGCAAGACTGTTGGTGAAAAAACTGTTTGAGGTATACGGTGAATACAAAGGGAATATAGTTGAACTTCAAGGAACTATAGGGGCAGGTCCCACTATTGATCGTCACAAGGGATTTTTAGAGATCATAGATAAGTATCCCGATATCCAAGTCGTTGCTACTCAGTCTGCAGATTATCTAAGAGAACCTGCTATGAAGATTATGGAAGATTGGCTACAGAGATTCCCCAAGGGAACAATCCATGCCGTTTATGCTCATAATGATGAGATGGCTCTTGGAGCGATGGCTGCTATAAAAGCTGCAGGTAGGAATGAGCTCTTGGGGTGGATCTGTTCAATTGATGGACAGGTACAGGCTCTGAAAGCAGTACTTGACGGGGAGTTCTTAGTTAGTGTCCAAAATCCACCTTATTTCGGAGAATCTTCTATTAAATCCGCTCTTCGTTATCTGGAGGGATACCATCTTCCTGCTATCCAGTGGGTGCCATTTAAGGTTTTCCATGCTCAAACTCCAAAAGCTCGGGCTATGACTGAGGAGTACTATAACTACTTGGTAGCTAACGATCTATACTATTAGAAAATACTAAGGGGTGGTAAAATTTTAGCTTGCGCATGGCCTTGAGATGTAGTGAAAATTAAAAAGATGAGAGAAAAGCTCACTTTAAGAAAAGATATTCGAATTGGAAAGCTCGTACTCTGCATTATCCTCCTGTGGGTGGGGAGTTTTGTTGCCCAGGCACAGGAAGCGGAGGAGGGATTGGTGCCTACACTAAAAATAGAAGAGGCCAAACCCTCCTCCGATTATTTTGGGTTAGAGATAAAATGGAGCATTGAAAAAGATTTAGGCTCTGGCATTTCGGCTAAGATAACCTACATGGATCCCGAGGTTTACCTGGCTTATGTTAATTATTTAGCTAAAAAGAGGAATTTTTCTCCTCAGAAAAAGGAGGAAAAGACAAAAGAGGTTATAAATCTGCTGAAAGAATTTTTAATATTTAAGGTTTTGCTCAAGCATAATGATAATCCGGATTACACCAAAATTACTAATTGGAAAGTTTTTTTGGTTGATGATGAAGGGAACAAATATTCACCGAAAAAGTTTAATGAAGGTAAGGCAGAGTTAAGAAGAGGTTTCGCTGGTCCTTACTACGGACGCATTTCGTATCTTTATTTTTCCAAAACTAACCCTGATGGAAAGCCTATACTTGGCGAAAACACACGGTGGATGAAGATCCAACTCTCCCAAAGCTCGCAAACTAATGAATTTAAATGGGAGTTCTTTCAACAAGGGAAGATACAAAGATCTCCCTTTTATTTTTATCCCTATCTTAAAATTTCTCTGGTGTTACTCTTAATATTTCTAATTTTTTTAGTCTGGATTACACGTCCAGGTAAATACATTCGTAATATAAAGAGTATTTAGCTGTTTTGTGAAAGGAGGTTATTAATGCAGGGTATATCCAGTTATGTAAGACCCTCTCTTCTCCAGAGAACACAACGAGTTAAGAAGTTATACGCCAAGTTAAAAGAGGAAATGCACACTAAAAAAAAGGTGTGGGGAGGAGATTTGAGTATACTGAATGATGAGACGCGAAAGCTGCCTCTCATAATAAGGAAAGCAAAAGCTTTTGAAAAGGTACTCACTGAAATGCCTATTCAGATAAACGACAGTGAGCTCATTGTAGGGGTAGTGCGTATGGGTTCGGTGGGTACGGGAATGCCATTTCCTGAATATGCCACTGAGGAAGAAAAATTAAAGGCAGCTTCCAAGAAAACATCTACTAGATCCGTTTGGGGTCATTATGTTCCTGGTTATCCTAAGTTGTTAAGCAAAGGTTTGCGGGGAATAAAGGAGGAAGCTCTACAACATTTGGAGAAGTTGAGACAAGAGGGGAATGGTAACAAGGAGAAGGAGCACTTTTATCAGGCGGTGGTTATCTGCTGTGAAGCAGTGAAAAAATTATCTCATAGATACGCTACTTTAGCATCTGAGCTTGCTGAAGGAGAAGTGAGT
>QMQA01000104.1 GCA_003648845.1 Candidatus Aerophobota bacterium | reverse complement strand
TTTTTTCGGAGCTCCTCCTGATCCTTGTATCTTCTACTAATGTGTGTTAAAATCACTCTTTTTACATCTATTTCGTTCAGTAGATTTACAACATCACCAACTGAGGCATGTTCGTATTCCTCAAAATTCTCACCATCAAAATAAGTGCAATCCTGTATTAATAAATCGGCACCCTGGGCAATTTTCATTAGATTATCACATACTTTGGTATCACCAGAGTAAACAACTTTTTTCCCTTTTTGTAACAGGCAAATATCTTTCAGTTTAACTTCTTTTCCCTCAACTACTACTTTACCTTTTTTCTTAATCTCTCCGTAAATTTCTCCCTTAGCTGGCAATCCTGCGCTTTTTAACTTTTCCCTATCAATTTTAACTCTATCTTTTTCTATAATAGCATAGGCTACAGCGGGAATAGTATGCCTGACAGGTACTGATACAATTTCAAAATCATCTGTCTCCAGCAAATTTTTTACCTGCTCACCTTTTACCGGAACACTCTTAAATATAACCTCAAACGAAAGCGATGTACAACCCTCACTTATAAAATTTTTAGTCCTCCCAGGCTCTGTTGAATAAATAGTTAAAGGTCTCACTCTTCCCTCAAAACTCATTGTATCTATCAGTCCAGGTAGGCCAAGATAATGGTCCCCATGCCAGTGAGTTATGAAAATCTGGTTTATTTTCATAAAATTTAAGCCGGCAAAAAGCATCTGTCTCTGCGTTCCCTCCCCACAATCAAAAAGATAACAAAACTCTTTTTCTCTTATGTAACTGAGATATATAGCTGGATGGGACCTTTTTCGCGTTGGAATACCCGCACTGGTACCCAGGAAAGTTATCTCAATCCTGCTCATCGTGGGGAAGTCCCCGGATCATATCAACTGCATGAGATAAAATGGGAAGTAAGATACCGAGACATTCCTTTGCCCCCCGGGGGCTTCCGGGAAGATTAACCACAAGAGTTTTTCCTCTTACCCCCGCAATAGCTCTGGAAAGAACCGAGGTACGGGAAGAAGAAAAAGTTTTCATCCTCATCAACTCGCCCAAACCCGGTATCCTTTTCTCCACAAGCTCTTCCGTCACCTCAGGGGTTATATCTCGTGGAGAAATACCTGTTCCTCCTGTTGTGAGCAGAAGATCTACCTGCTTTTTGTCTATTAAATCAAGCAAAGCTAAGCGCAGAGGCTTCTTCTCATCTGGAACTATTCTGTACTCAACTATCCTGCCCAGAGAAGCGACCATCTGCTGGACAGTCTTACCACTTTTATCCTCTCTTTTTCCCTCAAAACAGCTATCACTTACCGTTATTATGCCTATTTTCATCCTTCACCACAAAAATCGGATCGCCTTTTCTAACCCATCCTCCCCTCAATACCCTGGCAAATATGCCCTGCTTTGGCATAATACACTTTCCAATCTTTTTGGAAATCTCGCATAAATCGTGACATTTTTTGCCAATCTGAGTAACCTCTAAGACAACTTCCCGTCCCATTTTAATTTTATCTCCTATTTTAAGGCAGGAAAGATCTATTCCCCTGGTAGTGATATTTTCTGCAAAATCTCCAGGTTTGAGCTCTTTAATATCAAATTTACCTTCCTTGATATAACAATTTTGCTCTTCAATATCTTCCCAGGATAAAAGACTTACCTGCCGGTGAGAAAAACCAAAATGAGCATCTCCTTTAACACCAAAATCTTTTGCTATATAAGCCTTTTCTATTGGGGATTTGGAAGTACCTTTTCGGGAGGAAATGTTTACAGAAAAAATCTCTCCCAATTTATCCCATCTCCTTTTTTTTCTTTTCTATCAGTTTGATATTGCTTATAGTTATATTTTTATCCACTGTTTTACACATATCATAAATGGTAAGGGCGGCTACAGCTACTGCAGTAATAGCCTCCATCTCAACGCCGGTTCTGTCAATTCCCCTAACCGTTGATTCTATATTTACAGTTTCTCTTTCAAAGCTAAACTGGATATTGGCCCAGGTTATCCTCACAGGATGGCATAGAGGAATAAGATGTGGTACCTTTTTTAAGGCAAGAAGGGCAGCTACCCGGGCATTTTCTATCACATCTCCTTTGGGAATCTTATTTTCTTTTATCAAATCAACGGTTGAGGCTGACATATTAACCTTTCCTGCAGCTTTTGCCTCTCTTTTAAAAACAGGCTTTTCTCCTACATCTATCACATCATACCTCCGCAAAAAATTCTACCTTTTAATTTTAAAGCAACCAGAATCTCTGTCAAGAAAATTTGATTGACTTGGGGAGGCAATTTTCTATAATTGGCAAAGACAAAAAGGCAACAGGCCTGAATTAAATGGAAGAAAAAGTTCAAAAGCTTAAGAATATACTCAAAAAGATGGGAAGTGTTATGGTTGCCTACTCAGGGGGAGTAGATAGCACTTTCCTTTTAAAATTTTCCAAAGACATTCTAAAAGATAAGGTCATAGCTGTAACTGCCACATCACTAACCTATCCCAGGAAAGAGCTTGAAGAGGCAAAAAAACTGGCCAGGATGTTAAAGGTAAAACATATACTGGTGGAAACAAAGGAGCTTGAAAACCCTGAATTTGCCAATAATTCTCCCAACAGATGTTATTACTGTAAGAGGGAACTTTTTTCTGTATTAAAAAAACTGGCAACGGAAAATAATATTGAGCAAGTAATAGAGGCCTCAAATTCAGATGATGTGAAAGATTTCAGACCCGGACTACAAGCTGCAAAAGAGTCTGGAATAAGATCACCCTTAATGGAAGCAGGATTAACCAAAAATGAAATCCGCACCTTATCCAGGAAAATGGGTCTTCCTACCTGGAACAAACCTTCCTTTGCCTGTCTTTCCTCCCGCTTTCCCTATGGAATGAGGATAAATAAAGAAGACCTTGAAAGGGTAGATGAGGCAGAGCGTTTTATAAGGAACCTGGGAGTCTCTCAGGTAAGAGTGAGGCACTATAAAGACACAGCCAGGATTGAAGTTTTGCCGGAAGATATACCGAAATTGACAGAGGGCAAAACCAGGGAAAAGATTGTAAAAAAATTCAAAAAACTGAGTTATACTTACATAACAGTAGACCTTGAAGGATACAGAACTGGTAGTATGAATGAGGTTTTGAAGGAAAAATGAATTTACCCTCCACTCAAGATATAGAGATTACCTGTTTGAAGGGGAAAAGTAGAATAAAAATTAAGGACAAGGTAATAAGAGAGATTCCCCTTACTATTTTTCTTAATAGTACGCAGGTGGGATGTTTGCTTTGCACTCCTTCCAAAGTAGACTGCCTTGCTGTGGGATTTCTTTTTACCCAGGGAATGATACAAAAAACAGAAAAGATAAAAGATATTTATTTTAACCCTGTGAAAAGTTTTATTCAGGTGAAAATGGACAAACCTGGCAAGGATATCAAAAAGATATCCCTCTCAAAAAACCTGTATTTATCCTCCTGTGGAGTCTGTTCTTTTTATCCATCAGAACAATCAGATAATTCGGAAAGGATAAACTCCTCTTTCAAGATAGAAAGAAAGCTTCTTTTTGAGGTTATGGAGGAGTTTGAGAAAAAATCAAGCCTTTTTAAAACCACGGGAGGAAATCACAGCGCTGCTTTATACAACAGAGAAAAACTGGAAGTTTTCGCTGAGGATATCGGCAGGCATAATGCAGTGGATAAAGTACTTGGTGAATGCTTCTTGCGGGAGATTGAAACAGAGGAGAGGCTCCTTCTTGTCAGTGGAAGAATATCCTGGGAAATTTTAACCAAGGCTTTTAAGGGGTCTATTCCAGTACTTGCCTCTCCTTCTGCCCCTACCAACCTTGCCGTATCTCTGGCTGACAGATTAAATATAACTGTTATAGGTTTCCTCCGGGGAAAGAGAATGAACATTTACACTCATCCCTGGCGGGTAATTTAACCTTGGTTTAGAACTTCTCTTAAAACCTGTCCTGTATGACTTTTAGGATTTTGGGCTATTTGCTCGGGAGCACCACAGGCAACTACCTGCCCACCCTCATCTCCTCCCTCCGGTCCAAGATCAATGATATAATCGGCTACTTTAATAACATCAGGGTTATGCTCTATTACCAGAACAGTGTTACCTTTGTCCACCAGCCTGTTTAAAACACTCAGGAGCTTCTCAATATCAGCAAAATGAAGTCCTGTTGTGGGCTCATCAAGGATGTAGAGGGTTTTTCCCGTTCCTATTTTGGAAAGCTCCCTGGCAAGCTTGACCCTCTGAGCTTCACCTCCTGAGAGGGTGGGAGCAGGCTGACCCAGCTGAATATAACCAAGGCCTACATCGTAAAGGGTCTTCAGTTTCCTTTTTACCTGAGGAATATTATGGAAAAACTCAAGTGCTTCCTCAACAGTCATCTCCAGAACATCAGCAATATTTTTGCCCTTATACTTAATCTGGAGAGTCTCTCTATTATACCTTTTCCCCTTGCAAACATCGCAGGGAACATAAACATCGGGTAGAAATTGCATTTCAATCTTTATCATTCCCTCGCCTTTGCATTGATGACATCTCCCTTTGCGAACATTAAAACTGAACCTTCCCTGTGAGTATCCTCTCATCCGGGCCTCCTCTACCCTGGCAAAAATCTGACGGATGGGGGTAAAAAGTCCTGTATAAGTTGCAGGGTTGGATCTTGGAGTTCTACCAATTGGAGACTGATCAATAACAACCACTTTGTCTATATGTTCAAGGCCCTCTATCCTTTCATATTTGCCAGGTTTAACCCTGCTCCTGTAAAAATGCTGTGCCAGTGCCTTATATAGAATATCCTCCACCAGAGTGCTTTTACCTGAACCGGAAACTCCTGTAATGCAGGTAAAAGTTCCTATGGGAATCTCTACATTTATGCTTTTGAGATTATGCTCCTTAGCCCCTATTACCTTAAGATACCTGCCATCTGTGGCGTGGCGGCGTCTGAGAGGAAGAGGTATTTTCAACTCCCCTTTGAGATATTTTCCGGTTAAACTCTGAGGGCAGTTTTTTATACCGGAGACACTCCCCTGAAAAACTATTTTTCCTCCATGTTCCCCGGCTCCAGGGCCAAGATCAATAATATGGTCTGCAGCCTCTATGGCACTTCTGTCATGTTCCACCACAATTATGGTATTTCCCAGGTCCCGCAGCTCTTTCAGTGTATCAAGCAGACGTTTAATGTCCCTCTGATGCAAGCCAATACTTGGCTCATCCAGAATATAAATTACTCCCACCAATCCAGAACCAATCTGAGTAGCAAGACGTATTCTTTCAGCTTCTCCACCTGATAAAGTCCCTATTCGTCTGTCCAGAGTTAAATAGTCCAATCCCACATTTACCATAAACCCCAGACGTTTTATTATCTCCTTCAAAATCTCACCGGCAATTAACTTTTCCCTTTGTGTAGGTCGAAGAGAGGAGAAAAATCTCTGACATTCCTTAACACTCATCCTCACAACATCATATATATTCTTACCCCTGATTTTAACTGCCAGGCT